>NZ_JBEVLO010000416.1:0-5823 GCF_040509115.1 Mycobacterium sp.
CTGACCAAGCCGTTCTCGTTCATCGTGCTGGTGGCGCGGCTGAGGGCACTGGTCCGTCGCGGCGCCCCGCAGCGTCCGGCGGTGCTGACCGCAGGGACTTTGTCGCTCGACCCCTCACGCCGGGTGGTGGAGCGGGCCGCAACACCAATCCGGTTGACGCCAAGGGAATACGGCCTCCTCGAGTACCTGATGCGCAACAAGGACACCGTCGTCACGAAGGCCGAGATCCTGCACAACGTGTGGGACGCCGCCTACGATGGCGCCGACAACGTCGTCGAGGTGTACGTCGGCTACGTCAGGCGCAAGATCGACATTCCGTTCGGCATCAAGACGATCGAGACGGTTCGCGGCGTCGGTTACCGGCTCGACTCGAGCGGCTCCGTCGGCAAGGGCAGCTGAACGGTCACCTTCGTTCCCGACCCGATACCGTCGCCGATGCCGACGCGTCCGCCGTGCGCAGCCACGATCTCCCGCACGATGGCAAGGCCGAGGCCCGTGCCGCCGGCACGTCGCGACCGATCGGGGTCCAGGCGCACGAAGCGGTCGAACACCCTGTCCCGGTCGGCGAGGGAAATCCCTGGCCCGTCGTCGCTCACCTCGACGAGCACCCGTCCGTCGTCCGGACGCACGGCGACGACCACGCGCGACACCGCATGCCGCGCAGCGTTGTCGAGCAGGTTGCGCAACACCCGGGACAGCGCCGCGGGGTCACCGGTCAACCTCGCGGGCTCGAGCGTGGCGCGTACGTCGTGGGTGCTCTCCCTACGGAGGCGCTCGACCTCCGCAGCGACGAGATCGTCGAGGTCGACGTCCTCCCTTGCGGTGTCGAGCCCACGCTCGTCGACGCGGGCCAACAGGAGGAGGTCGTCGATCAGCGCCTTCATCCGAAGCGCCTCGGGCATCAACGTGGTGGCGGTGAGCTCACCGCTGAGCACCTCCGGATGCGCGACGGCCACTTCCAATGCCGAGATGATGGTCGTCAGGGGGCTGCGGAGTTCGTGAGAGGCATCGCCGACGAAGCGCTGCTGAGCGGTGTGTCCCGCTTCGACGCGCGCCAGCATCTCGTTCATCGTGACTGCCAGCGCGGCGATCTCGTCGCGGCTGGCAGGCACCGGCACCCGGCCGGTGAGATCCGAGGTGGTGATGTCGGCGACCCTGGATCGGATGTCGTCGACGGACCGCATCGACCGGCGCACCAAAAGATATGTGGCCAAGGCGGATACACCGATCACGATCGGTGCCGCGATGGCCAGGGCCAGTACGACGCTCCACACGGTCGACGAGATCGTCGTGCTGCCCTCGCCGACGATGACCGTGTATCGGCCACCCGGTCCGTCGACGGTGTCGGCGCTGAACCTGATGCGGCCGAACGGTGATGACTGCTCGGGCATTCCGATGTGCAGGCCGTCGCGGACCTGGCTCCTGGGTAGCAGCGGCGTCTCGGGGGCCGATGCCGAACGTTGCATCACCGTGCCGTCCGGTGCGATCACCTGAATCGCGACGATCCGCTGGTCGGTCTGCAGCAGTGCGTCGTCCACGCCCTGCGCCCCGCGGGTCGCGAGCTGACCGGCGACCTCGTTGACGCGGGTGGCCGCCGCGGAGTCGAGGCCCGACAACATCGTCTGGTAGAAAACGGCCGCCAGCGCCGCGCCTGCAACGCAAAGCGTCACGAACACGACCGTCGCGGCAACGAACGCGGACCGCGCCGAGATCCCCCAGTTCGCCGTGAGTCCTCTCGCCATAGCGCTAACAGTCCACCACAATGTTTGCGGTGCCCGACATGCAGCAGGTCCACGAGTGGTTCCTGCACCGCGGCCTGCCCCTCGTGCTCACCCGGCGGGTCCGCTCGCGTCACCTGATCGAACGCTCGGCCCCGATGGTCAGCGGCGTCGGCGCGTTGACTGCGGTGACGATGCTGCTGGCCGACGTCACCGGCGACGCCGCGGACTACGGCTACGCGCTGCGGCTGGGCATCATCGCCGTGGTCCTCGCCGCCGCCCCGTTCGCCCTGTACGTCCTCCACCAAATGGACACGACGCTCGGCGCGGCAGGCAGACGCACCGCGGCCCTGGTGGTGATGGCGATCTTCGTGGTGGTCATGCCCGTGACGGTGAGGGGTTGGTCGGCGGAAGCGGTGGCCGAGGCGCCTGCGTTCGTCGCGATGACGCTGTTGGCGGTGTGGCTGACTTACATCGGATTCGGTTCGATCGCGGGGTGGGCATTCCGGTTCGCGTGGGTGCAGCTCGGGGCGCTTGGCAGTCTGATGAGCCGGGCGCTGCCGCTGCTGATGCTCACGGTGGTGGTGTACTTCACCGGCGAGCTGTGGCAACTGGCGGCGCGAATGAGTCGCCAAAGGCTCTGGCAGGTCATCGGTTTCCTCGCCCTGGTCGCCCTGCTCTTCATGGTTGCGACCATCCGCGACGAGGTCCGAGCGCTACGCGAAGACCGTGCGGTACGAACCGAGGGAGCCGAGGACGACGACCCGGCCCGCCTGCTCGCGGATACCCCGCTGGCGTTGCGGCCGGGCGAGAGGCCGCCGCGCACCGCGCTGTCCCGCGGCGAACAGATCAACGTCGTCGCCGTGATGGTGGTCTCGCAGGCGATTCAGGTGGTGTTCTTCACGGCAGGTCTCTTCATGTTCTTCCTCGCCCTCGGCATCATCGCCATCCCGGACGACGTCGCCGTGTTGTGGGCGTCGGAGGAAACCTGCGCGGTGGGCCAACCGCCCTGTGCGGGAACCTGGTTCGGGGTGCACCTCCCCATCCCGCAGACGATCGTGCACACGTCGCTGTTCGTCGCGGTGCTCTCCGGGTTGTACTTCACAGTGAGCACCAGCACCGACCCGCTGTACCGGCAGCGCTTCTTCGATCCGCTGATCGCCGACGTGGCCGTGAGCCTGGCCGGCCGCGACGCCTATCTGGCCATGGAGTCCCGGTCCACCGACCCCATCCACTAACCCGTCCAAACGCCGCGCACGCGCCAGCCGAGCAACGTTACGCCGGTGTCAATGAATGGCCAGCGCGGGGGCCCGTCTCGCCCTACACTGCGCGAGTGCTGCGCATCACCGGCGAAGGGCCTGTGAACCACGGCACGACGCACACCAGGAACTGAAGGGATTGAGACCATGAAGAAGCTATTGCTTCCCCGAGTTTTTGCAGCTGTCGTGGCGGCGTTCGCCGTCGGCCTTGCCGCTGCGGGCACTGCAAGCGCCGACGAAGGCAGTTACTTCGTCGACCTGACCAACGCCAACATCGACGGATCGGCTGACTTCGCGCTTCAGCTCGGCTACGCGGTATGCGACGACCTCGAGAACGGCGTGCCCCGGCAAACGACACTCGACGCGCTCTACGAGAACACCGGCGAGGACATCAGCTACGACGACGCCAACGTCATCTACAAGGCGGCGATCGCCAACCTCTGCTGACCCGGGACGCGAAACGGCCCCGCACCGAAAGTCTTCCAGCACGGGGCCGATCGTGGATCCTGCTGGTTCTATAGGTACTGACCCAGGTTCGACTCGGTATCAATGGCTCTGCTGGCGCTCGACGACTTTCCGGTGACGAGCGTGCGGATGTAGACGATCCGCTCGCCCTTCTTGCCCGAGATGCGGGCCCAGTCATCGGGGTTGGTCGTGTTCGGCAGGTCCTCGTTCTCGGCGAACTCGTCGACGATCGAATCGAGCAGGTGCTGGATGCGCAGGCCCCTTTGGCCCGTTTCCAGCACCGACTTGATGGCGAACTTCTTGGCCTTGTCGACGACGTTCTGGATCATCGCGCCGGAGTTGAAGTCCTTGAAGTACATGACCTCCTTGTCGCCGTTGGCGTAGGTCACCTCCAGGAACCGGTTGTCGTCGACCTCGGCGTACATGCGATCGACGACCTTCTCGATCATCGCCTTGATGCAGGCCCCGCGATCCCCGCCGAACTCGGCGAGGTCATCGGCGTGCACCGGCAGATTCTCGGTCAGGTACTTGGAGAAGATGTCCTGTGCCGCTTCGGCGTCGGGACGCTCGATCTTGATCTTCACGTCGAGACGACCTGGCCGCAGAATGGCCGGGTCGATCATGTCCTCGCGGTTGGAGGCGCCGATCACGATCACGTTCTCCAGCCCCTCGACGCCGTCGATCTCCGACAGCAACTGAGGCACGACCGTGGTCTCCACGTCGGAGCTCACCCCGGTGCCGCGGGTGCGGAAGATCGAGTCCATTTCGTCGAAGAACACGATCACCGGGGTGCCCTCGGACGCCTTCTCCCGCGCCCGCTGGAAGATGAGCCGGATGTGACGCTCGGTCTCGCCGACGAACTTGTTCAACAGCTCGGGGCCCTTGATGTTCAGGAAGTACGACTTCGCCTCGCGAGCATCCTCACCGCGCACCTCGGCCATCTTCTTGGCGAGCGAGTTGGCCACCGCCTTGGCGATCAGCGTCTTACCGCACCCGGGCGGGCCGTACAGCAGAACACCCTTCGGCGGCCGCAGCGAGTACTCGCGGTACAGATCCTTGTGCAGGAATGGGAGCTCCACGGCGTCGCGGATCTGCTCGATCTGCCTGGTAAGGCCGCCGATGTCGTGGTAGCTGACGTCAGGGACCTCCTCGAGGACCAGGTCCTCGACCTCGGCCTTGGGGATGCGCTCGAATGCGTAGCCGGCCTTGGTGTCGACCAACAGCGAGTCCCCGGGCCGCAGCTTGCGCGGGCGCCAATCGTCGCCGGAATCCTCGGCATCGGGGTCCTCGACCAGGTATTCCGCCGCGACCAGCGGCTCGGCCAGCCAGACGATGCGTTCCTCGTCGGCATGCCCGACGACCAGCGCGCGGTGACCGTCGGCGAGGATCTCGCGCAGCGTGCTGATCTCGCCGACCGCCTCGTAGGCACCGGCCTCCACCAGGGTCAGCGCCTCGTTGAGGCGGACCGTCTGGCCCTGCTTGAGCTCGGCCACCTCGATGTTCGGCGAGCAGGTGAGACGCATCTTGCGGCCGGACGTGAAGACGTCGACCGTGTCGTCCTCGTGGGCGGTCAGCAGAACGCCGTAACCGCTGGGCGGCTGCCCCAGCCGGTCGACTTCCTCACGGAGCGCGAGAAGCTGCTGACGCGCCTCCTTGAGGGTGTCCATCAGCTTCGCGTTGCGTGACGCGAGCGAGTCGATTCTGGCCTCGAGTTGATGTACGTCCCGCGCGCTGCGCAGGCCGCTGTTGGCCCCCACCGCCTGTTCCAGCTGCTCGCGAAGCCGGGCGGCCTCTCGGCGAAGTTCCTCAAGCTCGGCAGCATCATTGCTGGAACCAGAAGTGCTCGACTCTGACTCGCTCATACTGCGCTCCCTCCCCGCACCGAAAGTTGGTGCAGTAACAACTTCAAAGCTACCGGCGATTCAGCCTTTGTGTGCGGTGTAGGAATTACGACACACCGCCGACACTTGTTAACCTTTGACGTGACCCGGCCCCCTCAAAGGGCCCTAGAAAGGACCATTGTGACCCCGAAATCCCTCGTTACCGGCTTTGTGGCCGCAGCCGCCGGAGCTGTTGTGGTAGCCGCCGCAGCGGGTGGTATGACGTCGATCGCATCGGGCGCGCCGTCGCAGGCCCCCCTCGTCCAGCCCGTGGTCTGGGACATCCCGATGCCCGAGGCGCCGGCGCCGGAGCTCTCTGCTCCGCTGGTCCAGACGCTCAACGGACTGGCCGGGCCCGGCTCGTACAGCGGCGCCAAGGGCACCTACATCCAGGGCGGCCTCGGCCGGATCGAGTCGCGGCTCGCGGACGGCAAGTACCGCGACGCGCAGGCCAAGGGCTACTTCCCGCTGGTCTTCGCCATCGACAACATCGACGTGAAC
>NZ_JBEVLO010000417.1:0-27529 GCF_040509115.1 Mycobacterium sp.
CACCGCCAGCAGCACCGTGCACGCACCGTCCAGCGCAGCGGCCGCGTCACCGGTCGCGCGGATCGACGAAGGCAATGCGACGTCGCCGATGTAGCGGGCATTGCGATGGGTGTCGTTGATCTCGTCCGCCAACTCCGCGCGACGCGCCCACAGCGTGACCTCGTTGCCTGCGTCGGCGAGTACCTTCGCCAACGCGGTCCCCCACGCACCAGCGCCCATCACCGCAGACTTGACCACGGCTTCAATCTAGCGCGGCGCAGGCCCGAATCCCTCGACTGGCAGGATGGCAGCCATGAGCGGCACCAGCGCGGGCGGCCCGGCCGACATCGGCCTGATCATCGCGGTCAAACGGCTCGGCGCAGCCAAGACCAGGCTGGCGCCCGCCTTCGCCCCCGGCACCCGCGGGGACGTCGTGCTCGCGATGCTCGTCGACACCATCAACGCCGCGTCGGCCGTGCCCGCGGTGCGGGCCATCACCGTCGTCACCCCCGACGAAGCGGCTGCCCGCGCGGTCCGTCGGCTCGGCGCTCGCGTCCTCGTCGACCCCACCCCGGACGGCCACCCCAATCCGCTGAACAACGCGATCGCCGCCACCGAGGCGGCCATCCGCGCCGAGATGCCGAATGTCGGTGTGCTGCAAGGTGATCTACCCGCGCTGCGGTCAGCCGAGCTCGCCGAGGCCATCGCAGAAGCGCGGGCTCATCCGCGCAGCTTCGTAAGCGATCGGCACGGCACGGGAACGTCCGCCCTCTTCACGTTCGGGGCCGACTTAAATCCCCTCTTCGGCTCCGAATCGGCACGGCACCACGCCGATTCGGGAGCAGTCGAACTCACTGGCGACTGGCCCGGTCTGCGCTGCGACATCGACACGCCGGACGACCTGTCGACTGCAGTCCGACTCGGCGTGGGCGCGGCGACCAGCGCCGTGATCGACCAGCCAGGAAACTTGGCCGTCGACCGCTAGCCGCGCCCACCGTGCATGGGGGATGATCGACCACGTGACCGAAGCCGAGACACGACCTGCAGACACGGAATGGGTATCGGACGGCAACACGCCCGAGGCGCCGCCGGCAACCACCGCGGAGGTGATCGACACCGCCCAGCTCGAAGCGCTGCCCGATGACCGCTACCTCAACCGGGAACTGAGTTGGCTCGACTTCAACGCCAGGGTGCTGGCGCTGGCCGCCGATCCGTCGTTGGCACTGTTGGAGCGGGCCAAGTTCCTTGCCATCTTCTCGTCGAACCTCGACGAGTTCTACATGGTCCGCGTCGCCGGTCTCAAACGCCGCGACGAGATGGGTCTTTCGGTGCGCTCGGCCGACGGCCTGTCCCCGCGTGAACAGTTGCGCCGGATCGGCGAGCGTACCCAGCAGCTGGCGAGCAGGCACGCCAAGGTGTTCATGGAGTCGGTGCGCCCCGCGCTGGCCGACGAGGGCATCATCGTGGTGACCTGGGCCCAACTCGACGACGACGAGCGGTCTCGGCTGTCGACGTACTTTCACGAGCAGGTGTTCCCGGTACTCACGCCTCTGGCAGTCGATCCCGCACACCCGTTCCCGTTCGTGAGCGGGCTCAGCTTGAACCTGGCGATCACCGTCAGGAAGCCCGAGGACGGCACCCAACACTTCGCTCGCATCAAGGTGCCCGACAACGTCGACCGGTTCGTCGAGTTGGGCCCACGCGAAGGCGGTGCGGCGATCCGCTTCCTGCCGATGGAGGAGCTGATCGCGGCCTTCCTTTCGGTCCTCTTCCCGGGTTTGGAGATCGTCGAGCACCACGCGTTCCGCATCACCCGCAACGCCGACTTCGAGGTCGAGGAAGACCGCGACGAGGATCTGCTGCAAGCCCTAGAACGCGAATTGGCGCGCCGCCGCTTCGGTTCTCCGGTGCGGCTCGAGGTGGCCGATGACATGACGGAGAACATGCTCGAGTTGCTTCTCCGTGAGCTCGACGTGCATCCGGGCGACGTCATCGAGGTGCCGGGGCTGCTCGACCTGTCCTCGCTGTGGCAGATCTACGGCGTCGACCGTCCCGATCTCAAGGACCCTCCGTTCGTGCCCGCAACGCCCCCGGCGTTCGGCGAGCGGGAAACCCCCAAGAGCATCTTCGCGACGTTGCGCGACGGCGACGTCCTGGTGCACCACCCGTATGACTCGTTCTCGACGACGGTGCAGCGCTTCATCGAACAGGCGGCTGCAGACCCGAATGTGCTCGCCATCAAGCAGACGCTGTACCGCACCTCCGGTGACTCCCCCATCGTCAGCGCGCTCATCGACGCCGCCGAAGCGGGCAAGCAGGTGGTGGCCCTCGTCGAGATCAAGGCGCGCTTCGACGAACAGGCCAACATCAAGTGGGCGCGCGCACTTGAGCAGGCCGGCGTGCACGTGGTGTACGGGTTGATCGGTCTCAAGACCCATTGCAAGACATGCCTGGTGGTGCGGCGTGAAGGCTCGACCATCCGGCGCTACTGCCACATCGGAACCGGCAACTACAACCCCAAGACCTCACGACTCTATGAGGACGTCGGTCTTCTGACCGCCGCCCCGGACATCGGCGCCGATCTCACCGACCTGTTCAACTCGCTGACGGGCTACTCGCGAAAGGTGTCCTACCGCAACCTGCTGGTCGCCCCGTACGGGGTACGCAGAGGCATCGTCGAACGCATCGAGCGGGAGATCGCGGCGCATCGGGACGGCGCCGAGGCGCGGATCAGGTTGAAGGCCAACGCATTGGTCGACGAGCAGGTGATCGATGCGCTTTACCGGGCCTCGCAGGCCGGCGTCAAGGTGGAGGTCGTGGTGCGCGGCATCTGCGCGCTACGCCCCAACGCGCCGGGATTCTCGGAGAACATCACCGTGCGCTCGATTCTCGGGCGGTTCCTGGAACATTCGCGGATCATTCACTTCCGCGCCATCGATGAGTTCTGGATCGGCAGCGCCGACATGATGCATCGTAATCTCGACCGTCGCGTCGAAGTGATGGCACAAGTCAAGGATCCGCGGTTGGCCGAACAGTTGAACGACGTGTTCACCTCCGCCATGGACCCGTCGACCAGGTGCTGGGAACTCGGCCAGGATGGTCACTGGGCCGCGGCGCCGAAGGAGGGCGAGAAGGTCCGCGACCATCAGGTGTCGATGATGGAGAGGCACCGGCACCAGTAACCGCACGCGACCGAAGCGTCTCGGATTGCCTTCGCGTCCGCGGTGCCTGGCCCCGGGCGGTGTCGACCGTCCTCGAATGACCTGCAGGAGTTGACGTGCCAAAGAGGACCCCGTCGAGCGAGGTGGTTGCCGCCGCCGGTGCCGTGTTGTGGCGCAGCGACGAGGATCACGCCGAGCCACGGGTCGCGCTCGTTCACCGCCCCCGGTACGACGACTGGTCCCTGCCCAAGGGCAAGGTCGATCCCGGCGAGACCGAACCCGTGACGGCGGTCCGGGAGGTTCTCGAGGAGACCGGCTTCGCTTCAGAGTTGGGACGGCGGCTCGCCACGGTGAGCTACCCCGTCGGGCACACGCAGAAGACGGTCCGCTACTGGTCGGCCCGTGCGCTCGGCGGGGAGTTCCTGCCGAACGACGAAGTCGACGAGCTGGTGTGGACGACCGCCACGGAGGCGATGAAGCGGTTGCAGTATCCGGCCGACCGGAAGGTGCTGCGACGCTTCGTCAAACTCCCCGCCGATACGCGCACCGTGTTGGTCGTGCGCCATGGGACGGCGGGTGCGAAGGCACGGTACAAGGGCGACGACCGAAAGCGGCCACTGGACAAGCACGGCCGCGCCCAGGCGGAGTCACTCGTGGGTCAGCTTCTGGCGTTCGGCGCCACCGAGGTGCACGCCGCACCGAGGGTGCGATGTCAGCAGACGGTGGGTCCGCTCGCCGAGGAACTCGGCGTAACCATTTGCGACGAGCCGACGCTGACCGAGGAGGCCTACGCCGACGGTCACGGTGCCGGCCGCAAACGACTCTTGGAGATCGCCAACGGCGATGGCACTCCGGTGATCTGCACTCAAGGCAAGGTCATTCCGGATCTCATCGCCTGGTGGTGCGACCGTGACGGCGTCCGACCCGACAAGTCCCGCAACCGCAAGGGCAGTACGTGGGTGCTGTCGATGGCAGCAGGCAAGCTGGTCGCTGCTGATCACATCGCCAGCCCGCTCGCCGCCGAAACCTAGTCGCACACGCAGACACGCCGTGGATCCGGGGGATCCACGGCGCGTCGCGTACCGGAAGTGATTCCGGTGACTGGTCCTACTTGCGCCCGCGCTTGACGGGAGCCTTCTTGGCGGGAGCCTTGGTCGCGGCCTTCTTGGCCGGAGCCTTGGTCGCCGCGGCCTTCTTCACCGGGGCGGCCTTCTTGGCGGCCGGCGCCTTCTTGGCCGGTGCGGCCTTCTTGGCGGGAGCCTTGGTGGCGGCCTTCTTGGCCGCGCCCTTGCGGGCCGGGGCCGCGGTGGCGCCCCGCTTGACGGCGGGGCCGTCTGCCGGGAGCCGCTGTGCGCCAGAGACAACCGCCTTGAACTGCGCACCAGGACGGAACGCGGGCACCGACGTCGGCTTGACCTTCACCGTCTCGCCGGTGCGCGGGTTGCGTGCCACGCGGGCGGCGCGGCGCCGCTGCTCGAAGACACCAAAGCCCGTGATGGTGACGCTCTCGCCCTTGTGGACGGCGCGCACGATGGTGTCGACGACGTTTTCTACGGCGGCAGTTGCCTGCCGACGATCGGTGCCCAACTTGTCCGTGAGGACGTCGATGAGCTCTGCCTTGTTCATGCAAACCTCCGAAGCCAGCGGTCCTCGATTAAGACCGACTGCGACCTACGGTAAACCTTTACACCGCTGATCTCCAAGAGCCACGCCGAATTTCAGGCGTAGCTGGGACCAGATTCGGCAATCTAGTTGCCCCACACCACCAGTGGTACGCGGGTCCTAGAACCGGCTTGCTGGCGGGCGATTTCGCCTCCGGGGGCCCCTATTTCAGGCGGGCAGCGTGCGGGGTTTCCAGCTCGGACGGCGCTCCTCGAAGGCGGCGATATCGTCCTGTTTCCGCAGCGTAAGGCCTATATCGTCGAGCCCCTCGAGCAGTCGCCACGCCGTGTAGTCATCAATCTTGAACGGCAACAGGACCGTTCCTGCGGCAACTGTTCGATCTTTGAGATTCACAGTGATTTCCAGCCCCGGTTGCTGCTCGATCAGCTTCCACAGGAGTTCCACATCATCTTGGGCGACTTCCGCGGCCAAAAGACCCGCCTTACCGGAATTGCCGCGGAAGATGTCGGCGAACCGTGACGAGATGACGACCCGGAATCCGAAATCCATCAGGGCCCACACCGCGTGCTCGCGGGACGAACCGGTACCGAAATCGGGTCCCGCCACCAATACCGAACCCTTGTCGAAAGGGGCGAGGTTCAGGATGAAGGACGGGTCGTTGCGCCAGGCCGAGAACAACCCGTCCTCGAAACCCGTTCGGGTGACCCGCTTCAGGTAGACCGCGGGGATGATCTGGTCGGTGTCGACGTTCGACCGGCGCAGTGGGACGCCGATTCCGGTGTGGGTGCGGAACGCTTCCATGACGGTCTCCTAACGATTCTCGAGCAGATCGGCGGGCGAGGACAGGGTGCCTCGGACGGCGGTGGCCGCCGCGACGGCCGGCGACACCAGGTGAGTTCGGCCGCCCTTTCCCTGTCGTCCCTCGAAGTTTCGGTTGGACGTCGCCGCGCAGCGTTCGCCGGGGGCGAGCTGGTCGGGGTTCATGCCGAGGCACATCGAACAGCCGGCTTGGCGCCACTCGGCGCCCGCCGCGGTGAAGATCTCGCCCAGGCCTTCGGATTCGGCCTGTGCCCGCACCCGCATCGAGCCGGGCACGACGAGCATCCGCATGCCATCGGCAATCGTCCTGCCGCGCAGGATGTCGGCGACGACCCTGAGGTCCTCGATGCGCCCGTTGGTGCAGGATCCGACGAAGACGGTGTCGATTGCGATGTCGCGCATCGCGGTGCCTGCCGCTAAGCCCATGTAGGTCAACGCCTTCTCGGCAGCCTGACGCTCCCCCTCGTCGACCATCAGTTCCGGGTCGGGGACGGCAGCGCTCAGCGGCACGCCCTGGCCGGGGTTGGTGCCCCAGGTCACGAAGGGACTCAGCGTCGCGGCGTCGAGGTAGACCTCGCTGTCGAATTCGGCTCCGGCGTCGGTGCGCAACTGACGCCACACCTCGACGGCCTCATCCCAGTCCGCACCACTCGGCGCGTGGGGGCGACCGCGCAGGTACTCGAAGGTGGTTTCGTCGGGCGCGACCATGCCGGCGCGTGCGCCCGCTTCGATGCTCATGTTGCAGATCGTCATCCGGCCCTCCATCGACAGCGCCTCGATGGCACTCCCGCGGTACTCGATGACGTAGCCCTGTCCCCCACCGGTTCCGATCTTCGCGATCACGGCCAGGATGACGTCCTTGGCACTAGTGCCAGGAGGAAGCACGCCATCGACGTTGACGGCCATGGTCTTGAACGGGCGCAGCGGCAACGTCTGGGTGGCGAGCACGTGCTCCACCTCCGAGGTGCCGATGCCCATTGCGAGCGCGCCGAAGGCGCCGTGGGTCGAGGTGTGACTGTCGCCACAGACCACGGTGGTACCCGGCTGGGTGAGGCCTAGCTGCGGGCCGATGATGTGGACGATTCCCTGCTCGACGTCGCCCATCGGGTACAGCCGGACGCCGAATTCCTCACAGTTGCGGCGCAACGTCTCGACTTGGGTGCGTGAGACGGGATCCGCGATCGGCTTGTCGATGTCGATCGTCGGCACGTTGTGGTCCTCGGTCGCGATCGTCAGATCGGTTCGCCGAACCGGCCGCCCGGCCAACCGAAGCCCGTCGAAGGCCTGCGGGCTGGTGACCTCGTGGACGAGGTGCAGATCGATGTAGATGAGATCGGGCTCGCGCGCGGCTCCTTCTCCGGAGCCTTCGACCACCACGTGGTCGGCCCATACCTTCTCTGCCATGGTGCGTGGCTTGTCTGTCATTACCGTGCTCGTTCCTTCCGACGATCCGCAGAGGGCGCTGCGGATATGTCAGCTGATTCTCAGCATGCGGGACGCTAGTATCTCCCTATGAGACAGGATAGCGGCATCGGCGTGCTCGACAAAGCGGTGGGCGTGCTGCACACCGTGGCCGAGTCACCCTGCGGGCTGGCGGAATTGTGCGACCGCACGGGTCTGCCCCGCGCCACGGCGCATCGCCTCGCTGCGGGATTGGAGACGCATCGGCTACTGGCCAGGGACGCCGAGGGGCGGTGGCGACTGGGTCCTGCGGTGACCGAGTTGGCCGGGCATGTCAACGATCCGCTGTTGGCGGCGGGGGCAGCGGTGCTGCCTCGGTTGCGCGAAATCACCGGGGAGAGCGTGCAACTGTATCGGCGCGAGGGCACCTCGCGAGTCTGCGTGGTGGCGCTGGAGCCCCCGTCGGGCCTGCGCGACACCGTGCCCGTCGGCACCCGGCTGCCCATGAACGCCGGCTCGGGAGCCAAGGTCCTGCTGGCCTACAGCGACGTCGCGACCCAGCAGGTGGTGTTGCCGACCGCCACGTTCACCGACCGCACGCTGGCCGAGGTTCGCAAACGGGGTTGGGCGCAGAGCGCAGCCGAGCGCGAACCGGGCGTCGCGAGCGTGTCGGCCCCGGTGCGTGACGGGCGGGGCGCGGTCATTGCCGCCGTCTCGGTGTCCGGCCCGATCGACCGCATGGGACGCAGGCCCGGCGCGCGGTGGGCCGCCGATCTGCTGGCCGCCTCCGAGGCGCTCACCCGGCGGCTCTAGGAGTCCCGCGCGATGGCCAGCACGCCGATGGCCAGAACGAAGAAGTGGACGGAAAAGAAGAATGCGCCCGCCGTGATGGCGAGCGCACTTCGTCGGGTACCCCCGATGGGATTCGAACCCACGCTACCGCCGTGAGAGGGCGGCGTCCTAGGCCGCTAGACGACGGGGGCTAGAACTCAATCCGGAGCGAAAGCATAGCTCAGTCCCCAGAGACTGACCTAATCACTCGGATTGGCTGGGGTACCAGGACTCGAACCTAGAATGGCGGTACCAGAAACCGCTGTGTTGCCAATTACACCATACCCCAAGAGTTGCCCGTCACCGCTGGTCACAGGCCTTTCTTGCGCCGAGCGAGCGGTGGAGCGAACCACCGCCTGCTTTCACCGGCCGACGAGCACACTACCAAAGATTTCGGGTGCCGATTTCACGCCTGCGCCCCGGCGTGGTCACGACCGGCCGTCAACCGGGCGATGCTGCGCTCCCGGCCGAGCAGTTCCATCGACTCGAACAGCGGAGGACTGACGGACGCGCCGGTCACGGCCACCCGCAGCGGTCCGAAGGCCTTGCGGGGCTTGAGCTCGAGGTTCTCCAGCAGCGCGGCCTTCAGCGCGGTTTCGATGCCCGCGGTGGTCCAGGGGCCGACGTCGGCCACTGCAGTGAGTGCGGCGTCGAGCACCGGAACGGCCTCGGCCCGCAACTCCTTGGCCGCTGACTTCTCGTCGAGCGCGAAGGAACCGTCGTCGAGGAACTTCAACAACTCCCAGGCGTCTCCGAGGACGACGATGCGGGTCTGGACCAGCCCGGCCGCCTCGGCGAAACCGGCGTCGTCGAGGCCGGTGTCATGACCGTGCGCGACGAAGAAGTCGCGCAACCGCGCGGTGAAGTCTGCCGCGTCGAGGAGCCGGATGTGTTCGGCGTTGATCGCATCGGCCTTCTTCTGGTCGAACCGCGCGGGATTCGAGTTGACGTCCGTCACGTCGAACGCGGCGACCATCTCCTCGAGGCTGAACAGGTCGTGGTCGTCGGCGATTCCCCAGCCCAGCAACGCCAGGTAGTTCAGCAGACCCTCGGGGATGAATCCGCGGTCGCGGTGCAGGAAGAGGTTCGACTGGGGGTCGCGCTTGGAGAGCTTCTTGTTGCCGTCGCCGAGAACGCTTGGCAGATGGGCGAACTCGGGTACGCGTTCGGCCACGCCGATGCGGATCAACGCCTGGTACAACGCGATCTGACGGGGGGTGGACGGCAGGATGTCCTCGCCCCGGAGTACGTGGGTAACCTTCATCAGCGCATCGTCGACGGGATTGACCAACGTGTACAACGGATCCCCGCTACCGCGGGTGATGGCGAAGTCGGGCACCGTCCCCGCGGCGAACGTGGTGGGGCCGCGCACCAGGTCGTTCCACGTCAGGTCTTCGTCGGGCATCCGCAGCCGCAGCACCGGCTTGCGTCCCTCGGCCACGAACACCGCGCGCTCGGCGTCGGTCAGCGTGCGGTCGTAGTTGTCGTAGCCCAGCTTGGTGTTCCGTCCCGCCGCGAGATGGCGCGCTTCGACCTCCTCCGGTGTGGAGTAGGCCTCGTACACCTCGCCTGCGGCCAGCAGTCTGGCCACCACGTCACGGTAGATCTCGCCACGTTCGGATTGCCGGTACGGCGCGTACGGGCCACCGACCTCCGGGCCCTCGTCCCAGTCGAGCCCGAGCCAGCGCAGCGCATCCAGGATGGCCGCATAGCTCTCCGCGCTGTCGCGCGCCGCGTCGGTGTCCTCGATGCGGAAGACGAACGTCCCACCCGTGTGACGCGCGTACGCCCAATTGAAGAGTGCCGTGCGCACCAATCCGACGTGGGGAGTTCCGGTGGGTGACGGGCAGAACCGGACCCGGACCGGCCTATCGATCATGACTTCCCCTTGCGCACAACGGGGTTCGACAGGGTGCCAATGCCCTCGATGGTGATGCTGACGGTGTCCCCGTCCTCGATCGGACCCACACCCTCCGGCGTGCCGGTGAGGATCAGGTCACCCGGCAGCAGCGTCATCACCGCCGACACCCACTCGATGATGGCGCCGATGTCGTGGATCATCAGCGACGTGTTGCTCGATTGGCGTACCTGGCCGTTGACCTCGGTGCGCAGATCGAGGTCGAACGGGTTGACGTCGGTGTCGATCCACGGACCGACCGGGCAGAACGTGTCGTGGCCCTTGGCGCGCATCCACTGACCGTCCTTGCGCTGCTGATCGCGCGCGGAGACGTCGTTGGCGATGGTGTAGCCCAGGATGTTCTCGGCGGCCTTGGCCGCGGGAACGTCCTTGCACGGCCGGCCGATCACGGCCGCCAACTCACCTTCGTGGTGCACGGGATTGGCGTCCGCGGGAAGCACGATCGGCACGTTCGGCCCGATGATGGACGTATTCGGCTTGAGGAAGATGACCGGGTCCTCGGGCGCCTCCCCGCCCATCTCCGCGGCGTGCGCGGCGTAGTTCTTGCCCATGCAGACGACCTTGCTGGCAAGGATCGGGGCGAGTAGTCGGACGTCGGCCAAGGGCCACGACCGACCGGTGAAGGTGGGCGTACCGAAGGGGTGCTCGGCGATCTCGCGCGCTAACGCGTCCGCCGGATCCCCCTCGATGCTCACGAAGGCGACCCCATCTGGGCTGGCAATTCGACCGAGGCGCATTCTGCACAGCCTAGTTAGCGCCGATCACCTTGATCCGCCGAGGCCCGTCATCAGCCTGTGAATGGGCTGATCGCTCCCATCATCTGGGATATCGATTCGGCATGGTGGGATCGTCGTGTCACGATGGACGTCATGCCCACGTCGACGATCGGTACCGCCCGCCGATGGTCCATGTTGGTGATCGCACTGACCGCGACACTCTGCGCCAACGTGTTCATCAACGGCGTCGCGTTCATGATCCCGACGCTGCACACCGACCGCGGCCTCGATCTCGCCCAGGCGGGGCTGATGTCGGCGCTCCCCAGCTTCGGCATGGTGGCGACGCTCATCGCCTGGGGCTACCTGGCCGACCGATTCGGCGAACGCATCGTGCTCTCCGTCGGCTCGGCGCTCACGGCCGCCGCGGTGTTCGCCGCCGCGTCGATGCACTCACTCCTGGCCATCGGTGCCTTCCTGGTTCTCGGCGGGATGGCGGCCGCAGGCAGCAATGCCGCCAGTGGGCGCCTCGTGGTGGGGTGGTTCCCGCCCCACCAACGCGGTCTGGTGATGGGCATCCGTCAAACGGCCCAGCCGCTGGGAGTCGGACTGGGCGCGTTGGTGATTCCCCAGCTGGCCGAGTCCCGCGGCATCGCCGTCGCACTGATCTTCCCAGCGGTCGCCTGCACCGTGGCAGCGGTGATCTGCGCGGTGGGAGTGCTGGACCCGCCGCGCCCACCGCGGGCCGAGGCCCCGGCCGACCACCTCGCCAATCCCTATCGCGGGACGTCGACGCTGTGGCGCATTCATGCCGTATCCGTGCTCCTGGTCGTGCCCCAGTGCGTCGTGTGGACGTTCACGCTGGTGTGGTTGATGACCGACCGCGGGTGGTCGGCGGCGTCGGCCGGTGCGATGGTGACCGCCGCCCAGATCCTCGGCGCGGCAGGACGGATCGCGGCGGGCCGGTGGTCGGACATCGCCGGCTCTCGCCTACACCCCGTTCGGACGATCGCCATCGGCGCGGCGATCGCGATGGGCCTGCTCGCCGCGACCGATCTGCTGAACTCGCCCGTCAGCATCGCCGTCATGGTGGCGGCATCCGTGATCACGGTGTCCGACAACGGGCTCGCCTTCACCGCGATCGCGGAAATCGCCGGACCGTTCTGGAGCGGGCGGGCACTCGGAACGCAGAACACCAGTCAGCTGCTGACGTCGGGCATCGTCCCGCCGGTGTTCGGCGCGTTGATCACTGCGGCCGGGTTCCCGTTGGCGTTCGCGGTGTGCGCACTGTTTCCGCTGATCGCCCTGCCACTGGTCCCGGTCGACGCCGATCCCGTGCGGCGTCAGAAGGCCATGCGCCAGGACGATGACTGACCATCGTCAGAGCGGCCGGATGACCCTCTGGCCCCGAGGCAGCACCAGCAGCGCGGCGGCCAGGAAGCAGAACGCGCCCACGAAGGTGCCGAGGTTGGCGACCAGCCCGTCGGCCGTCGCGCCCGACCGGTAGACGAAGGCGCCGACGGCACTCACCGCAAACGCCGCGCAGCCGATCATGTTGACCCACTGCGCCTGCCAGTCGCGAGATCGCGGCACCCACCCGCCCACCGCGGCGGTCACCGCGACGATGCCCAGGCCGGCGCTCACCAAGAACGCCAACGACCCCGCGGCATCGGGCGCCCACACATACCTTCGCTCAGCCAGTGCGGCCGCGCCGCCGGTCGCTTCGCTGGCCCACACCGCGGCGCCGGTGCTGACGTTGAATAGCACCGTCCCCGCGAACTGGGTGGCGGCCGAGAGCCAGTCGGCACTCCCCTCGGGTCCCGATCGCACCAGCTGAATCCAGGCCGCGCTGGTGAAGAACCACGACCCGACGAAGCACAGCGCGTTGGCCGCACCTGCCCCGGCCAACGCCGAGAACCCGGGGGCCGTGGCTGCCGCGAAGAACGTCGATCCGACGGCGAACAGCCAGCATTGGTGCGTCAGGGTGACAAGGCCCGGTAGCCGACGCGTCATGCGTCGGGGTCGTTCTCGAGGTTCTCGGCGCACCGCGCCAATAGGTCGGCGAGCTGGTGCCGCGCGCTGGCCGAAAGCCCGTGCACCATCGCCTGTTCCACGTCGAGCACGGCTTGGTGGCCCGCCGCCAGCCGCTTGCGGCCGTCGGCGGTGAGGGTCAACGCGATGGCACGGCCGCGAACCGGGGCGGACGACCGCACCAAACCGGAGGCACGCAATCCCACCAAGACGTCCTGGAGCGACTGGCGGGTGACGAAGCACAACCGAGCCAGTTCGGAGGCCGACGCGTCGGGATGGTCGGCAAGCGCCCGTAGCGCGGCGTACTGCGCCATCGACAGGCCGGTGAATCTCAGCGCGGCATCGCATCTGCGCCGCAGCGACTGCTGCACGCGCTTGACCAGATAGCCCGCTCCCCGTTCGACTTCCGGCTCAGACATGACAGGAACCTTACATGGGGCTACAGTCGGGTATGTAAGGAACCTGACATACAAGGAGTGAGAAGTGGTCACCATCGAACGACACGCCCCGTACACGACGCTGATCAACGTCTTCACCGTCGCCCCCGACAGGGCGGACGAGCTCGCCGGGCTGCTCACCACGGCGTCCGAGAAGGTCATGTGCCACATCCCCGGATTCGTCTCGGCCAACATCCACGTCAGCACCGACAAGACCAGGGTGACCAACTACGCGCAATGGGCCAGCACCGAGGCGTACCAGGCCATGCTGCAGGACGCCACCGCCCGCGAGCACATGGGCGGCGCAGCGGCGATCGCGGAGACTTTCGACCCGCATCTCTATACCGTCGAGTCGGTCCACGAACGCTAGCGCCGACTCACAAGTCGATTACGACGTCCTCGATCGGCTGGGCACAACAGATCAGGATGTTGCCCTCCGCAGGCGGTTCCAAGGGATCCGGGTCATAGCGGACACTGCCAGACAGCAGTGCGGTCTCACAGTTGTGACACACCCCGGTTCGGCACGACCACCGGCACGGCACGTCGCACGCCTCGGCGAACTCCAACAGGCTGGTGGCAGGTGGCCCCCACGGCGCGGAGACGTCGCTACGCGCGAACTGCACATCGGGACCAGACCCCGGCGGCCCCACCGGAAGGTGCGGCGGAACCGACTTCGCGGCGATGCCCGGGGTGAGAGCGGCTGCGGCGCCGAACGTCTCCATGTGAACGCGGGCAGCGTCGAAACCGGAGGCGACGAGCGCCGCGCTCAGCTCGGCCATGAAGGTCGCCGGACCGCACAGGTACGCGTCCGCATCGCTGGGCAACCCCAGCGCGGCGATCGCATCGCGCGAGAGCCTGCCCTCGTCGGTGTAGTCGGCACCCCGCCGGTCGGCGATCGTCGGGCGGCTGAAGAAGATTCGGTGCCGAGGGTTCGGCAACCGGTTCAGCAGATCGAGGCTCTCCGCGGCGAACGGCTCTTCGGCGCCGTTGCGCGCTCCGTGCAGCCACCACACCTGGCGGGTCGAGCCATCGGCCGCCAGCCGATGCAGCATCGAGAGCACTGGCGTGACACCGACTCCGGCGGACAGCAGGACCACCGGGTTGTCACCATCGGCGAGGAAGAACGAGCCCCTCGGGGCGGCGACCTCCAGCCGATCCCCCGGCCTCACGTGGGAGTGGATGAACTGGCTTGCCGTTCCCCACGATTCACGCTTGACGCCGATGCGGTACTCGTCGGACCCGGGCAGGTTCGACAGCGAGTAGTTGCGCACCACCACCGCCCCCGACTCCAGCCGAAGACGCAGCGTGATCGACTGGCCAGGAAGCCATCCGGGGAGGGGCACCCCATCGGGAGAGGCGAGTTGGACGGACCGCACCCCGTCGGATTCGTCACGGACGGCACTCACCACGAGTTCGCGGAACCCCTGCCACGACCGCGGCGGGCTGCCCGCCGCGGCGGTCAGTCCAGGGTTGCCCGCCGAACCGCCGGACTGCTCCACCAGGCTCCGCAGCGAGGTCTGCCAGCCTTGGCTCAGCGCCGGTATCCGCAACGCACGCCGCAGTGCATCACGAGGGTGCCCCGGCAGGTAGAGCAGCGCGTCGATCTCGGCGACGGTCACCTGCTCGGGCCCGGACGCGATCTTCACGATTTCCTGCCCCGCTTCGACTTCACCCTCCGTGATCACCCGGCAGTAGAAGCCCGGCCTCCGGTGCGCGACGAGCAGGGCCGCCATCCGCGGCTCCCCGATCCGCATCCCCGCCCGGTAGCAGGTCACGCGGGGCTGGGTGACCTCGAAGACCGCGTGCCCGATCCGGTAGCGGTCCCCGATGCACACCTCGTCGTCGGGCAATCCCTCGACCGTGAGGTTCTCTCCAAGCCAACCGGGCGCGAGGTCGCCGCGGCCGAGTTCGGTGGCCCAATGACGGTAGGAGTCCAGTTGATACACCAGGACGGCGCGGTTCTCCCCGCCGTGGCCACCGAGATCTCCCTGGCCGTCCCCGTCGATGTTCATTCGCCGCACCATCCTGGGTCCGTCGACGGGCGCCTTCCACGCGCCGGTGTAGACCGTGCGCCCCTGCCAGGCAACGTCCTTGGGCATGCCGACGTTCACCGAGACGAGTGTCGCCATCGCGTTCGCCCCCTTCACTCACGAACCGGGTTGACCAGAACCGAACCGAACACAGTGAAGATCATCGTCCCGTGACCGCCTTTGCGAATGCGGAATGCGAAAGGCTCAGCCAGACAACGCCTCCGGGGCGGGATCGGAATCACTGACACCCCGCCGGATCGCCGGATTAGGTTCTGGCCGGTTTTCGCATTAATCTTGCGCGCGGCTCATCGTCGACTCAGGAATGATTCATGCCTATTCAGCCCACCATGCGGCGCGCTCAGTCCCTTCACGGCAGCAGAAGGCCACGCCTGACCCGCAGCGTGAACCATCCCACGGTCGGTCAGTACTTCGACATCGAACTGAGCCGCGACATCGACGGCTGGCGCATCCGGATCCCCGAGATCGGCGCCGAGACCCGCGCAAGCCGTCGGGCCACCGTCGAGCTGGCGGCACGTGAGTGCATCGCCCGCCGGACCGGCATCCCGATCGGCTACGTCGCCATCCTCGTCGCCAGCGAGCTCGGCTAGCACCGAGCTCGTTCGGCCTACAGCAGGCCCACGACGCGGTCGCCGACCTCGGAGGTCGACAACTTCTGATCGCCGACCGTGGCCAGGTGCTCTTCCACCGCCTTGTCGATTCGCGCCGCCGCGGCATCCTCACCGAGATGAGCCAGCAGCAACGCGACGGACATGATCGCCGCCGTCGGATCGGCGATCCCCTTGCCCGCGATGTCGGGCGCACTACCGTGCACCGGCTCGAACATCGACGGATTGGTCCGCGTGGCATCGATGTTGCCGCTCGCCGCGAGCCCGATGCCACCGGACACGGCGCCCGCGAGGTCGGTGATGATGTCACCGAAGAGGTTGTCGGTGACGATCACGTCGAAGCGCCCCGGGTCGGTCACCATGTGAATGGTGGCCGCGTCGATGTGCTGGTAGGCCACCTCGACGTCGGGGAACTCCTGACCGACCTCGGCGACGATCCGCGACCACAGCTTGCCAGCGAACGCCAGCACGTTGGTCTTGTGCACGAGCGTCAGGTGCTTGCGACGCTTGGATGCCCGCGCGAACGCGTCGCGCACCACCCTCTCGACACCGAAGGCGGTGTTGAGACTCACCTCGGTGGCCACCTCGTGCGGAGTGCCGACACGGATGGCGCCACCGTTGCCGGTATAGGGACCCTCGGTGCCTTCCCGCACCACCACGAAGTCGATGTCCACGTCGCCAAGCGGGCTGCTCACTCCGGGGTACAGCCGTGACGGCCGCAGATTGACGTGGTGATCGAGTTCGAACCGCATTCTCAACAGCAGCCCGCGTTCGAGCACGCCGCTGGGTACCGACGGATCGCCGATGGCGCCCAACAGAATTGCGTCGTGCGTGCGGAGTTCGTCGACCAGACCGTCTGGCATGACCTCCCCCGTGGCGTGGTACCGCCGCGCCCCCACGTCGTAGCTGGTCTTCTCGACGCCCGGCCTGACCACGTCGAGCACCTTGATGGCCTCGGCGATCACCTCGGGTCCGATGCCGTCACCGGCGATGACGGCGAGCCTCACTTGGCCACCCCCGGCGTCGCTTCGCTCTTGCTTCCGGAGAGGTCGACGAGTTCCAGCGTCACGGCCTCGACGTCACTGCCCAACGCCGTGAGCACCTCCGCCGGTACCGATCGGTCGAGCCTCAGCATGATCGTGGCCCCTTCCCCGTCCGCGTCCTGACTCAGCTGCGCGGCAAGGATGTTGACGCCCGCCGCGCCGAGCCTAGTGCCGATCGTGCCAAGCGCGCCCGGCTGATCGGTGTAGTTGATGATCAGGTTCACGCCCTCGGCCCGCAGGTCGAGGTTGCGGCCGTTGATCTGAACGATCTTCTCCACCAGCTGCGGGCCGGACAACGCACCCGCCACGTTGACGATCGAACCGTCGGCGGCGACGGCTCGGACGTCGACCACGCTCCGGTGGTTCGGGCTTTCCGGCGCCGTGTCGATGGAGGCCTCCACCCCGCGCTCCGATGCCAGCGACGGCGCGTTGACGAACGTCACCTGATCTTCGATGACGGCGGAGAACAACCCCCGCAGCGCCGAAAGCCGAAGCACCCCAACCTCTTCCGATGCAAGCTCGCCGCGCACCTGGACGGACAGATTCGTCGGAAGCTCGGAGGAGAGGGCACCGACCAGCAGCCCAAGTTTGCGCACCAGGTCCAGCCACGGCGCGACCTCCTCACCGACCACGCCACCACCAACGTTGACGGCGTCGGGGACGAACTCACCGGCGAGCGCGAGCTTCACGCTTGCGGCGACGTCGGTACCCGCGCGGTCCTGAGCCTCCGCCGTCGACGCCCCGAGGTGCGGGGTGACGACCACCTGCGGCAGCTCGAACAGCGGGCTGTCCGTGCACGGTTCGGTGGAGAACACGTCGAGCCCGGCACCGCGGACGTGGCCGCTGATGATGGCGTCGGCCAACGCCTGCTCGTCGATCAGTCCACCTCGAGCCGCGTTGACGATGATCACACCGGGCTTGGTCTTGGCCAGTGCCTCCTTGCCGATCAGGCCCGCGGTCTCCTTGGTCTTCGGCAGGTGCACGGAGATGAAGTCGGCCCGACCCAACAGCTCGTCGAGCGTCAACAGCTCGATGCCCAACTGCGCGGCCCTGGCCTGGGACACGTATGGGTCGTAGGCGGTGATGTGGGCGCCGAAGGCGGCCAGTCGCTGAGCGACGAGCTGACCGATGCGGCCCAGGCCCACCACGCCGACGGTCTTGCCGAAGATCTCGGTGCCGGAGAACTTGGACCGCTTCCAGGTGTGCTCGCGCAGCGTGGCGTCGGCAGCGGGGATCTGGCGTGCGGCGGCGAGCATCAGGGCGAGCGCATGCTCCGCCGCGCTGTGGATGTTCGACGTGGGGGCGTTGACCACCAGCACGCCGCGGGCGGTGGCGGCGTCGACGTCGACGTTGTCGAGGCCCACCCCGGCGCGCGCCACGATCTTCAGCTTCGGCGCCGCCGCGATCACCTCGGCGTCCACCGTCGTCGCGGACCGCACCAGCAGCGCGTCGGCGTCGGGCACCGCGGCCAGCAGCTTTTCCCGGTCGGGGCCGTCGACCCAGCGCACCTCAACCTGGTCACCCAGGGCTGCAACGGTCGATTCGGCAAGTTTGTCGGCGATCAAGACAACGGGCAGGCTCACGCGGCTAGCGTAATGGGCTGATATTTCTGGGTTGTGGGCGGGAGAATCGCAAGCGTGGACGTCACCGTCGTCGGTAGTGGACCCAACGGCCTGAGCGCCGCCGTGATCTGCGCTAGAGCCGGGCTCTCGGTCCGCGTCGTCGAGGCCCAGCCCACGGCAGGCGGAGGCGCCCGAACCGCCCCCGACCCCGAGTATCCGGGGGTCAGCCACGACATCTGTTCGGCAGTGCACCCGCTGGCGCTTGCGTCGCCGTTCTTCGCCCAGTTCGATCTTCGCGCTCGCGGCGTCGCCCTCGCCGTGCCGGAGGTCGCATACGGAAACCCACTGGTCGGTAGGCCTGCCGCGATCGGTTACACCGATCTGGCCCGGACGTGCGACGAGCTCGACGACGGGGCGTCCTGGCGGCGACTACTCGGGCCGCTGGTCGCCGACTGGAACGGGTTGGTCGGCGTCATGCTCGGCGACAAGCGCTCGATTCCGCCGTCCCTCTCGGCGGCGCTGCGCGTCGGTCCGCGGCTTCTCGAGCAGGGCACTCCCCTGTGGCGAGGCCTCGTCGGCGACGACGCCCGAGCCCTCTTCAGTGGTGTTGCGGCGCACACCATTTCGCAGATGCCATCGCTGGTCTCCTCCGGTGCCGGCTTGATGCTCACGACCCTGGCGCACGCAGTCGGGTGGCCCATCCCGGTCGGCGGCTCGCAGGCGATCTCCGATGCCATGATCGCCGACATCCGGTCCCATGGCGGCGAGCTGGTGCTGGGCGCCGAGATCACCCGGCCACCGACCGGCGTCGTGCTGTACGACACCGCACCGACCGCGCTGCTGCGCATCTACGGCGATGCCCTGCCTGCCCGATACGCAAAGGCGCTGCGGCGCTACCGCTTTGGCCCAGGCGTCGCGAAGGTGGATTACGTGCTGTCCGGCGAGATTCCGTGGCGGGACCCGCGGCTGGCGTCGGCGCCCACCCTGCACCTCGGCGGCAGCCGCCCGCAGATGGCGCTGGCCGAGGCCGAAATAGCCAAGGGCCGCCACGCCGACTGGCCGATGGTGTTGGCGGCGCTGCCCCACCTCGCCGACCCCGCCCGCATCGACGCCGAGGGCCGTCGCCCCATGTGGACCTACGCGCACGTACCCGCGGGATCCACCGTCGACATCGCCGAGAAGGTGACAGGCGTGATCGAACGCTTCGCCCCCGGCTTCCGCGATGTGGTGGTCGCCACCCGCAGCGTGCCAGCGGCCGAGCTGTCGAACCACAACGCCAACCTGGTCGGCGGTGACATCGGCGTCGGCGCCAACAACATGTTCAGCGCGCTCACCGGCCCGTCGGTGCGGTTCAACCCGTGGTCGACGCCGATCCCCAGGGCGTACCTGTGCTCGTCGGCCGCGCCGCCGGGCGGTGGGGTCCACGGGATGGCCGGCTACTACGCGGCCCGCACGGTGCTGCACCGCGAATTCGGCATCAAACAGCTCCCCGACCTGGCACCGTGATGTTTGCACCGCCCGCGGGTTGGCTATCACCTCGCCCATGACTGCACGCAGCTCAATCAGGGTTGCGCTGGCCGCCGCTCTGCTGGCGGCTCCGCTGCTCGTCGCGTGCGGCGGGGCGGGGTCGACCGCTCCGTCGGGCGGGGTGTCCACCACCGCGCCCGCGTCGACCAGCGCGGTCGAGACCGACACCGGGGACCCGAGCGTCGGGGTGCCGTCACCGTCGGCCATGCCGTCGCCGTCCGACGTCCCGAAGGTGCCCTCGCAATAGCTTTCGAAGCGACTTCGGCGCGGAAGCGATCGCTGAGCGAACGTTTCCGCGCCGAAATCGCGTCAGGGTGTGGGACTAAGCCGTTTCGGTGATCGGCCGGTCGACCCAGCTCATCAAGTCGCGCAGCTTCTTGCCGGTGACCTCGATGGGGTGCTCGGCGTTCTCCTTGCGGAGCTTCTCCAGCTCCTGATTGCCACCCTCGACGTTGGCGACGAGGCGCTTGACGAAGGTGCCGTCCTGGATGTCCTTCAGGATGCCGCGCATGCGCTCCTTGGTGCCCTCGTCGATGACGCGGGGACCGGAGATGTAACCGCCGAACTCCGCGGTGTCGGACACCGAGTAGTTCATCCGGGCGATGCCGCCCTCGTACATCAGGTCGACGATCAGCTTGAGCTCGTGCAGCACCTCGAAGTAGGCCATCTCCGGCGCGTAGCCCGCCTCGACCATGATCTCGAAGCCGGCCTTGACCAGTTCCTCGGTGCCACCGCACAGCACGGCCTGCTCACCGAAGAGGTCGGTCTCGGTCTCTTCCTTGAAGTCGGTCTTGATGACGCCTGCGCGGGCACCGCCGATGGCCTTCGCGTAGGACAGTGCCAACGCCTGACCCTCGCCCTTGGGATCCTGGTCGACCGCGATCAGGCAGGGGACGCCCTTGCCGTCGACGAACTGGCGACGCACCAGGTGGCCGGGGCCCTTCGGGGCGACCATGCCGACGGTGATGTTGTCGGCGGGCTCGATCAGCTTGAAGTGAATGTTCAGGCCGTGTCCGAAGAACAGCGCATTGCCCGCCTCGAGGTTGGGCTCGATGTCGTTCTTGAAGATCTCTGCCTGCGCGGTGTCGGGCGCCAGCAGCATGATGACGTCCGCCCACTTGGCGACCGCGGCGGGGGTGTCGACCTCGAGGCCCTGCTCGGTGACCTTCTCGCGCGACTTGGAGCCCTCCTTGAGGCCGACCTTCACCTCGACGCCGGAGTCCCGCAGCGACAGCGAGTGCGCATGCCCCTGACTGCCGTATCCGATGACTCCGACCTTGCGGCCCTGAATGATCGACAGATCGGCGTCGTCATCGTAAAACATCTCAACTGCCATTATGTGATGCCACCTCGCTCTTCCCGTTGTTCGTTTCGTTCTACTGCGGTTTGCACTTACTTGACGCCGGAGATGCCGCGCGGACCGCGGGCAAGCGTCACCATGCCCGACTGGGCGATCTCACGAATGCCATAGGGCTCCAGCAGCGCCAGCAGCGCCTCCAGCTTGCCAGGCGTTCCGGTGGCCTCGACCACCAGCGACTCGGCAGAGACGTCAACGACCTTGGCGCGGAACAGATTCACCGCTTCGATGATCTGTCCCCTGGTCGCGGCGTCGGCGCGCACCTTGATGAGCGCGAGTTCGCGAGACACCGAGTTGTCCTCGTCCTGCTCGACGATCTTGATCACGTTGATCAGCTTGTTGAGCTGCTTGGTGATCTGCTCGAGCGGGAAGTCCTCCACCGAGACGACGATCGTCATCCGGGACAGGTTCTTCTGTTCGGTCGCACCGACGGCCAGCGACTGGATGTTGAAGCCACGCCGCGAGAACAGCGCCGCGACACGGGCGAGCACACCTGGCTTGTCCTCGACCAGCACCGAGAGCGTGTGGGTCGTGATGGTGCCCATTACGCGTGCCCCTCGTTGCCCTGGTCGTCGAACAGCGGCCGAATGTTGCGCGCCGCCATGATCTCGTCGTTGCTGGTGCCCGCGGCCACCATCGGCCAGACCTGAGCGTCGGCACCCACGATGAAGTCGATCACCACGGGGCGGTCGTTGATGGCGCGGGCCTGATTGATGACGTCCTCGACGTCTTCAGCTCGCTCACAACGCAATCCGACGCACCCCATCGCTTCAGCCAGCTTGAGGAAGTCCGGGATGCGGCGGCTGTGGGTCGCCAGATTCGTTTGGCTGTAGCGCTCGTCGTAGAAGAGCGTCTGCCACTGGCGCACCATGCCGAGGTTGCCGTTGTTGATGACGGCGACCTTGATGGGCGCACCCTCGACGGCGCAGGTGGCCAGCTCCTGGTTGGTCATCTGGAAGCAGCCGTCCCCGTCGATGGCCCACACCTCGGCCTCGGGGCGGGCGAACTTCGCGCCCATCGCGGCAGGCACCGCGTAACCCATCGTGCCGAGGCCACCGGAGTTCAGCCACGTCTTCGGGTTCTCGTACTTGATGAACTGGGCGGCCCACATCTGGTGCTGCCCAACGCCCGCCACGTACACCGCGTCCGGCCCGGCGATGCGACCCAGCGTCTCGATGACGTACTCGGGGCTCAGGCTGCCGTCGCTCTGCGGGCCGTAGCTCAACGGGAAGGTCGCCTGGACGCTGCGCAGGTACTCCCACCAGTCGTCAATGTTGAGCGTCGCGGAGGGTGTCCCCCGGTCGCTCCGCTCCTGCCCGCCGGTGCCGATCCCCCGGTCGCTGCGCTCCTGCCCGCCGAAACCGTCGCGGCGCAGCGCCTCAAGCAGATCGGTGATGACGTTCTTGACGTCACCGACGATCGGCACGTCGGCGTTGCGGTTCTTGCCGATCTCGGCCGGGTCGATGTCGGCGTGGATGACCTTCGCCTCGGGGGCGAACGAGTCCAGCTTGCCGGTGACCCGGTCGTCGAAGCGGGTGCCGAGCGCGATGAGCAGATCGCTCTTCTGCAGTGCGCCGACCGCGGCGACGGTGCCGTGCATGCCAGGCATGCCCAGGTTCTGGGGATGGCTGTCGGGGAAAGCGCCGCGGGCCATCAGCGTGGTGACCACCGGAATGCCCGTCAGTTCCGCCAGATCCATCAGTTGGGCGGTGGCCTCGCCGCGGATCACGCCTCCGCCGACGTACAGCACCGGCTTGCGGGCCGCCGCGATCAGCTTGGCGGCCTCGCGCACCTGCCTGCTGTGTGGCTTGGTGTTCGGCTTGTAGCCGGGCAGGTCGATCTTCGGTGGCCAGCTGAACGTGCACTGGCCCTGCAGCACGTCCTTGGGGATGTCCACCAAGACGGCACCGGGACGGCCCGATCTGGCGATGTGGAACGCCTCGGCCATCACCTGTGCGATCTCGTCGCCGCTGCGCACCAGGAAGTTGTGCTTGGTGATCGGCATGGTGATGCCGGAGATGTCGGCTTCCTGGAAGGCGTCGGTACCGATCAGGGCGCGGCCGACCTGCCCGGTGATGGCGACGACGGGGATCGAATCCATCTGGGCGTCGGCCAGCGGGGTGACGAGGTTGGTGGCACCCGGGCCAGAGGTGGCCATCATGACCCCGACCTTGCCCGTCGCGTGGGCGTACCCACTGGCGGCGTGACCGGCACCCTGCTCGTGGCGCACCAGGACGTGGCGGAGCTTCTGCGAGTCGAACAGGGGGTCGTAGACCGGCAGCACGGCGCCACCGGGGATGCCGAAGATGACGTCGACGTCGAGCTCTTCGAGTGACCGGATTACCGCTTTGGCACCCGTCATCTGTTGCGGTGCAACAATTCTCGACTGCGGCGCGGGTGTGCTGGTCGCGGCAGGGGTGCCGCTGGCACGTTGAGCCGGTTCCGGTGGTCGCGTGGTCGGTGCGCTCACGATGTCCTCTTTGGTTCGGTCATTGGTGTTCGGTTTGGTGCTCGGGCAACAAAAAACCCCCGTCAGCGAATGCTGCACGAGGGTTGCGCGTCGGTGCTCGTAGGCTTGACTGTCATCCAGTCGGGTTACGCACCAACGCGCGAACCAATTACTACGAGAATTCCGACGGTCTGCATAACCAGTGACGGTAGCCCCCGCACAGCTAAATGGTCAAATTCCGTCGGTGGGAACCGACCCGGGCAGCGTGCCGAGCCGCCGACACGGCGGAGGGAACCGTCGAGCCGGTGGAAAGATGGCGACGTGAGCTCCCGATCGGCCTCGGCCGCCCCGCCCTCCGTCGTCATCAGAATCTCACCGATGGCGCACCTCGCGGTGGGCTTCTTCACGCTCGCGCTGTTCACGTTGATCCTCGCGAATCCGGCCTGGTTCGCGCCGCTGCTGATCATTCCCGCGCTGGTGTCGGCGGTGGTGATTCGCTACCGCACGACCGCCGACGCGGACACCGTCACCGCGCGCACACTGTTCGGCCGCCGGACGGTGTCCTGGGAGGAGATCGACGGGTTGCGCTTCGACCGCGGACACTGGGCCTCGGCGCACCTCAAGGACGGCTCGGACCTGCGACTGCCCGCGGTGACCTTCGGGACGCTGCCGCAACTGACGGCCGTCAGCGAGGGCCGCGTGCCGAACCCCTACGAATAGATCGGGCTGGCGCCTAGATCATTGGGCTGGCGCCTAGATCAACGGGCAGGCGCCTAGACCAGCGGGTTGGCGCCGTTGAGCAACACCCACCCGCCGACGCCAGCCCCGATGCCGACCAGCAGCGCGAACGCCGAGCCGATGAATGGGCGTCGGGCCCACCCGCGGCCGGCGTCCAACCCGTAGCGGCCGGGACCAGCCAGCGTGAGCGCCGCGGCCACCACGATCAGGGTGACCAGGTACTCGTGACCGTCCGGCAGGAAGAACCTGAACTGCGGCCCGTCCGGCTGCGCGGCCACGGCGGCCAGCAGGGCGTTGACGTAGTAGGCGACCGCGCCTGCGGCGGCCAGCGGGGTGAACAGTCCGAGGACCAGGAGCACGCCCGCCGCGATCTGCCCGCCCGAACCGACGTAGGTCAGGATGTTCGCGTACTTGTAGCCGGCATCGCTGAGCGACTGCTCGAAGCCATTGATGCCCTGACCACCCCAGAGGCCGAACGCCTTCTGCACGCCGTGGGCGATGAGCAGCGCGCCGAGCCCGACGCGGAGCACCATGAGGCCGAGGTCCTGGGTACCGCGGCGACCCGTGGCGGCGCCCTTGCCGTCGGTTGCATCGGGCTCGATCTCCGTCGGCTCCGCCGAATGAGGAGGAGCACCACGGTCGGTGGGCTGGACATATGGCAACGGTTCCGGGTCGCCGAGCAGGCCGTATGCCGCCTTCTCCTGCCCGGTGTTGGTGTCGTACCGCGGGATCGCGGTGGTCTCGAAGTCACCTGCGTAGGTCGATGATGGGAGGTCGTCCTCGGGGTCGACCAGGCGAGCCGACGCGGGCCGCGCGGTGCCGTCTTCGGGCCTCTGCCATGGGCGCGGATCGTGTGAAGTACTGGTCACGTTGCCCAGCGTAAGTGCAATTCAGCTGCTAATCGCGGATTGGCGCGGGCTTTCGCGTCGCTATTCGTGCCGGTCGCAGGGACACCGACGTGGCGCGCACCGCCCAGCGATCCGTAATCTGGCCTGCATGAGTCTGCGCCGGCCGAAGCGGGGTGTGCTGGTGGTGCTGTGCGCGGCGTTGCTGGTCGGGTCGGGATGCGCCCGCTTCGACGAGACGCAGTCCGAACCGTTCACCACCGCACCCCAGCTGGCGCCGCCTCCGAGCACGCCCCCGGAGCCGCCGCCGCCGCTGCCCGCCCAGCCATTCCCCAAGGTGTGCCCCGCCGAGGGCGTCATGCAGGGCTGCCTGGAGAGCACCAGCGGCCTGATCATGGGCTCGGACAGCAAGTCCGCGCTGGTCGCCGAGCGGCTCACCGGCGCGGTCAAGGAGATCGCGGTCAACGCCGAACCCACCGTCAAGCTGGTCATTCCCGTCGACCCGTCCGGCGACGGCGGGCTGATGGACATCGTGCTGTCCCCCACCTACTCACAGGACCGCCTGATGTACGCCTACGTCAGCACCCCGACCGACAACCGGGTGATCCGCATCGCCGACGGCGACGTTCCCAAGCCGATCTTCACGGGCATCCCCAAGGGTGCGACCGGCAACATGGGCGCCCTGATCTTCACCAGCCCGACCACGCTGGAGGTGCTGACCGGCGATGCGGGCAACCCGGCTCTCGCCGCCGATCCGGCTTCGCTGGCGGGCAAGCTGATTCGGATCGAGCAGCCGACGACGGTGGATCAGGCACCGCCAACCACGGCGCTCAGCGGCATCGGCGCCGCGGGCGGACTGTGCCTCGACGGTGCCGACGGATCGCTGTACGTCACCGATCGCACCGCGACCGGTGACCGTTTGCAACGCATTACCAGGGATTCGGTGGTCTCCACGGTGTGGACGTGGCCCGACAAGCCGGGAATCGCCGGCTGCGCCGTGTCCGAGGGCACGGTGTTGGTCAACATGGTCAACACCAAGCAGACCGTCGCCGTGCGGATGGCGCCCGACACCGGCGCCGTCACTGGCGAGCCTGAGGTGATCCGCCAGGACAAGTTCGGGCATGTGTGGGCGTTGCAGATGTCACCGGACGGCAACGTGTGGGGCGCGACGATCAACAAGACCTCCGGCGACGCCGCGCGGCTCGACGACGTCGTGTTCCCGCTGTTCCCGACCGGCGGCGGCTTCCCGCGGACCGACGCCGAGAACACCTGAGCATCAGCTCGGCCGCGGGCCGGGCAACCTCAGCATCATCCGCGTGCCGCCCATCGGACTGACCTCCAATGCGGCTGTTCCGCCGTGCAATTCGGCCTGCTGAGCGACCAGGGCGAGTCCCAGCCCGGAACCCGAGCGGGCGGCGGTCGTGCCCCGGTGAAAGCGCTCGAACACCTGGTCTCGCTCCTCCTCCGGAACGCCCGACCCGTTGTCGTCGACGGCGATCTCCACGCCGGTTCCCGAGCTCAGCACGCTGAGCCTGACCTCGGTTGCGTCGCCGTGCTTGACGGCGTTGGCGATGGAGTTGTCGATCACCAGCCGCAATCCCGCAGGCAATCCCAACATCAGCACCGTCGTCGACGACCCCAGCGAGACGTCGAGGCCCGGATAGTTGCGCATCGCATCGTGCGCCGCCCGGTCGAGTAGCTCGGTGACGTCCACGGGCACGAAGTCGTCGGCCGTGGTCAACTCGCCCTGCGCCAGCCGCTCCAACGCCGTCAGCGTCGCCTCGATTCGGCCCTGGGTGCGCATGACGTCGCCGATGACTTCCTTGCGCTGCTCATCGGCGAGATCCAGCGTGGACAGCACCTCCAAGTTGGTTCGCATCGCGGTCAACGGCGTCCGGAGTTCGTGGGAGGCGACCGCGGCGAAGTCCCGCGCCGATTCGAGGGCCGCGCGGGTGCGCTGCTGTTCGTCGCCGATGCGCGCCAACATGCCCTCCACGGCTTCGGAGATCTCCACCGCCTCCCACACCCCGCGCACCTGCACCTCGTCGGGATTTGACTGCGCGTTGATCGCCCTGGCCTGCTGGGCGAGCAGCCGGAACGGGTTGACCATGATCAGCGAGATCACCCAGCCGATGAGCAGCGTGCCGACGATCACCCCGAGGCAGATCCAGAACACCCGCCAGTGCAGCGCATCGATGCGGGACTGGGCGTCGGCCATGGGTGCGCCGAGCGCGATGGACGCCGTGCCGGTCTTGATGGTGCGGACCCGGTACTCGACGCCCTCGATGGAGATGTCGGAGTAGCCGCTGTCGAGTTCGGGCAGCACGATGTCGCCGGGGATGGAGACCGTCGCGCCGGCGATGCGCGCGGTGCGCACCAGTCCACCCTCGGTCGGTTCAGGACCGATGCCCTCCTGGGCGCTGCGCAGCAGCGTGTTGA
>NZ_JBEVLO010000418.1:0-3004 GCF_040509115.1 Mycobacterium sp.
AGATCTCCGACACCGAGTCCGTCGACGTGGTCAAGGCGCTCAAGGACGCCGAGGTTGACGTCCTGGTGTCCTACCTGCCCGTCGGTTCCGAAGAGGCCGACAAGTTCTACGCCCAGTGCGCCATCGACGCCGGCGTGGCGTTCGTCAACGCACTGCCCGTCTTCATCGCATCTGACCCGGTGTGGGCCGAGAAGTTCCGTGCCGCAGGCGTTCCCATCGTCGGCGACGACATCCAGAGCCAGGTCGGCGCCACCATCACCCACCGCGTGATGGCGAAGCTGTTCGAAGACCGCGGCGTGCAGCTCGACCGCACCATGCAGCTCAACGTGGGCGGCAACATGGACTTCCTGAACATGCTGGAGCGCACCCGGCTGGAGTCGAAGAAGATCTCCAAGACCCAGGCCGTCACCAGCAACCTGCAGCGCGAGTTCAACACCAAGGACGTGCACATCGGCCCGTCCGATCACGTCGGCTGGCTCGACGACCGCAAGTGGGCCTACGTCCGCCTCGAAGGCCGCGCCTTCGGTGACGTTCCGCTGAACCTGGAGTACAAGCTCGAGGTCTGGGACTCCCCCAACTCCGCAGGCGTCATCATCGATGCGGTACGCGCGGCGAAGATCGCCAAGGACCGTGGCATCGGCGGCCCCGTCGAAGCGGCATCGGCGTACCTGATGAAGAGCCCGCCCAAGCAGATGGCCGACGACATCGCGCGCACGCAGCTCGAAACCTTCATCGAGGGCTGACCTCTCTGCCATTCGTCGCGTAGAAAAGACTCGTGGTCAGCCCCCATGTGTCCGACGACGAACTGCTCGGTCTCGACGAGTTCGCCCTGCTGCCCGAGAACGCCGAACAGATCGGTGCGACCGGTCCGCTACCGCCCGTCGAACGCGTCGAATCGGGCGCCATCAGCGCGTTGAAGTGGGGCGCAGGCGACCCGAAGATCGTGTTCCTGCACGGCGGCGGGCAGAACGCCCACACCTGGGACACCGTCGTCCTCGGGCTCGGCCTACCCGCGCTCGCCGTCGACCTTCCTGGGCACGGCCGCTCGGCGTGGCGCGAGGACGGCGACTACGGACCCAAGCAGAGCGCCGAGACCCTGCGACCGGTGCTGCGCGAGTGGGCACCTCGGCCCCTGCTGATGGTCGGCATGTCCCTTGGCGGGCTCACCGCGCTGCGCCTCGCCGCCACCGAACCCGACCTGGTTCCCGAACTGGCGTTGGTCGACGTCACCCCATCGGCCCCCGAGCGCCACGAACAGATGACGAAGGCGCAACTCGGCGCCGTGGCACTCGTCCAGGGCGAGCGCAACTTTCCCAGCTTCGCCGCCATGCTCGACGTCACCGTCGCTGCTGCGCCGCATCGAGATCGGAAGTCGTTGCGCCGCGGCGTGTTCCACAACAGCAAGCGGCTCGACGACGGCACCTGGACGTGGCGCTACGACGCCTTCCGCAAGGGCGGCGGCTTCGATGGGCTGTGGGACGACGTCCCCTCGATCGCGATGCCTACGACGTTGATCCGCGGGGCGAATTCGCTCTTCGTCAATGACGAGGACGCCGACGCGTTCGCCAAGGCCGCCCCCGGCTTTCGACGCACCCTCGTCGTCGCGGATGCGGGCCACTCGGTGCAGGGCGACCAGCCTCAGGCGCTGATCGACATCCTCCGCGGACTCCTGGCCGGCTGATCGCGTAAGACTCCGTTCACCTTCTGCTTCACAGTTGATCAACAGCACGCCGTAGGTTTTCGACGAACTGGCCACAGCCCTGGCCGGTAACCGTTGGAAGGATCCATTCCGCATGGCCTTGATGCCGTTGAACTTCTTCGTCCAGCACGACGGCCGCTCGTCGCGCCAGCACATCACGTGCCGCTACAAGTGCGGCGATGCGTGTTCCAAGCCGGTGCCCAACACCAGCGACAACGAGTACCTCGGCGAGGTCGTCAAGCGGGTGTCGCGGCGCGCGATGCTACGGACGACGGGCGTGACCGTGCTCGCCGTCGGCGCCGGATCCGCCCTGGCCGCGTGCGCCACCGACTCCCAGCCCGCAGCGTCGTCGACCCCCTCGAACCCATCCGCGGTGCCCGCCGAGACGCCGCCCGGCATGGCATTCGCGTCGGTGGCACCGAACAGCGAGGACGCCGTCGTCATCCCCGAGGGCTACGAACAGGGCGTCGTCATCAGCTGGGGCGACCCGATCCTCCCCGGCGCCCCCGCGTTCGACGCGAAGGCGCAGACCGCCGCCGCGCAGCGCCAGCAGTTCGGCTTCAACAACGACTTCGCCGCCTTGCTGCCGATCGCGGGACAGGCCAACCGCTTCCTGCTGGTGACCAACCACGAATACGCCACCCCGCAGTTCATGTTCCCCGGGTTCGACGCCAAGGCACCCACCCGCGAGCAATACGAGATCGAGATGGCCTCCATGGGGCTGTCAGTCGTCGAGGTCGAGCGCGCTCCCCAGGGTGGGCTGCGGCCGGTGATGGGCTCCTACAACCGCCGCATCATGCCCGACACTCCGTTCACCCTCGTCGGCCCCGCCGCGGGAACCGACTTCGTCAAGACCGCCGCAGATCCGACGGGCCGCACCGTCGCCGGTACCTTCGCCAACTGCGCCGGTGGCGTAACCCCTTGGGGCACGGTCCTTTCCGGTGAAGAGAACTTCAACACCTACTTCGGCGCACCCGAGGGCGGGCCAGCGCCCAGCCCCGTCGTCGCCGATCAGCTCAAGCGGTACGGCGTCGCGGTCGAACCGAGCGAACTGCTGTGGGAGACCTTCGATCCGCGTTTCGATCTGGCCAAGTCACCCAACGAGGTCAACCGGTTCGGCTACGTCATCGAGGTCAATCCCTGGGACCCCAAGTCCACGCCGGTCAAGCACTCCGCGATGGGTCGGCTGAAGCACGAGGGCGCGACCATCTACGTCACCGACGACGGCACCGTCGTCTCCTACACCGGCGACGACGAGCGCTTCGACTACATGTACAAGTTCGTGTCGAGCAAGAAGATGGTGCC
>NZ_JBEVLO010000419.1:0-5158 GCF_040509115.1 Mycobacterium sp.
TGCTGGGCAGCGACGATGCCGGACGCATCGCTGCCAACTTCGAACGGTTGGCCTACGACCCGCGTCGCCAGCCCCTGCAGTGTCCTGTTCTCGTGCTGCACGGCGGAGCCGACGTGCTCTTCGACCTCGAGGCGCAGCAGCCCTTCCTGGACGGCGCCGGCGTCGACCAGACGCTACGGGTGTGGCCCGACGGCGACCACACCATCTACAACCACTGCCAGGAGCGGACGGCGTTTGTCGCCGACTGGTTCGCCGACAAGCTGACCGCCCGCTGATCGGGCGAATCGAAGTGCCAGGACCGAGACAAAGGAGTCACCCATGACGCTCACCCCTACCGTGGCGGAGTCCGACATCGACCTCTTCGACGAAGACTTGTACGCAGATCCCTACGCCGCCTACCGAGAACTGCGGGACCTAGGTGGCGTGGTCTACATGCGCCAACACGACTTCTACGCGCTGACGCGTTACGACGAGGTCAGAGCCGCCGACGGTGACTCGCAGACCTATTCGTCGAAGGGCGTCGCCCTCTTGCCACAATTCAACGAGATGTTGGTGGGGACCATCATCGCCACCGATCCCCCCGATCACGGCGCCCTGCGAGGGGTCCTCTCCGAGCAGTTGGCGCCACGCGCCATCAACAAGCTGGGCAACGACATCCGCCAGCGTGCCGACGAGCTGGTCCAGTCCGTGGTGAGGCTCGGCACGTTCGACGCGGTGACCGAACTGGCCCAGCAGATGCCCGTGTCGATCGTCGCCGACCTGATCGGCATTCCCCAGGAGGGGCGCGAGATCCTCATTCCGGGAGCCGAATCGTTCTTCGCCTGCTTCGGGCCAATGAACTCCTTCATGGAGACCAAGGTGCCGGTCGTGACGGCGTTCAACGAGTGGATGGCCTCGGTGTCCCGTCGTGACAAGCTCACGCCAGGAAGCTGGGGGGATGCCATCTTCAAGGCCGTCGACGACGGCCGGATCGGGGAGCAGAGCGCGCTTCCGCTGATGGCGGCGTTCCTCGTCGCCGGCATGGACACCACGGTGAACGGAATCGGCGCGATGATCCGCGTGTTCGCCGAACAGCCCGAAGCCTGGGCTGCGCTGCGCGCGGACCCCAGCTTGGCCGCGGCCGCCTTCGAGGAGACCCTTCGCTTCGAGTCACCGGTGCAGCTGTTCTTCCGCCAGACGACTCGTGACGTGGTGGTCGACGGGGTGACGATCCCGGCCAACAGCAGCGTCGCCCTGCACTTCGGGTCGGCCAACCGGGACGAGCGCCACTATTCCCACCCGGACACGTTCGACATCCACCGCAATCCCTTGGACCACATGGCATTTGGCTACGGCACCCACGGTTGCGCCGGGCAGGCGCTGGCACGCATCGAGGCCAGAGCCATCGTCGCCGCGCTACTGGAGCACGTCGACCACATCGAGTTGGCCGGTCCAGCCGACCTGCACTACAACACCGTGGCACGCGGGCTGGGACGTCTCCCGGTAACCGTGCACGCGAGGAAGGCGCAGCAATGAGAGTCGAAGTCGATCGGCACAAGTGCGAAGGGCATGGCTTGTGTGAGCAGGTCGCGCCAGCGGTCTACCACCTCGACGACGAGGGGGAACTGGAACTCCTTGCGCAGGTGCCGCTCGAGCTGGAGAGCCAAGCCCAGTCCGGGGCTCGGTCGTGCCCGGTGGCCGCTCTCACCATTCAACCGTGACCGCGCCCGGTATGCGGCGCGTCGTCGTCGTCGGCGGCTCCATCGCAGCGGTCACCGCAGCCGACGCCTTGCGCACCGAAGGCTTTGACGGCGACGTGACAGTAGTGTCGGCTGAATCCCACCCGCCCTACTCGCGGGTCCCGCTGTCCAAGGGGGTGCTCGCCGGCTCGCAGCCCCCGGAGTCTGCCTGGCTCGGCGCACTCGACGGCTCGATCGAAGTGCGGCTCAACGCACGGGCCGCGCGCCTGGAGGCAGCCCGCCAACACGTAATCCTTGCCGACGGAACCGAACTCCCCTACGACGGACTGGTCATCGCGACCGGCGCGACACCATTCCGTCTGGCCGCCCCCGGGCAGGTCGGCGAATTGGTCGTGCGCGACCTGTCTGATGCTGCGGTCATTGCCGCCCGGGCGGCGACCGCCAAGACCGCCGTGGTCATCGGTGCCGGATTCCTCGGGATGGAGGTCGCCTCCACCCTGCATAACCTGGGGCTCGCCGTGACGGTCGTCGACCGTGACCCGCCGCTGCGCCGCCTTCTGGGCGCATGGCTTTCGGAGGTCGTTGTCGCGCGCGCACGCCAGGCTGGCATTCGCTTCGTCATCGCTCCTGGCGGTGTCCAGCTCGTCGGCAGCCCGGTCGCGGGCGTGTCACACGGCGACGGTCAGTTCATCTCCGCCGATATGACGATCACCGCAGCCGGGGACCGGCCTGCGGTCGAGTGGCTGAAGACGTCGGGCTTGCGCATCGAGGGTGGAGTGGTGATCGATCGCTGCTGCCGGGCCGCGCCGAACGTGACCGCCGCCGGCGACTGCACCGTCGTGGAAGACACTCCTGGAGTGTTCCGCCGCACCCCCCACTGGACCAGTGCGGTCGAGCAGGCGAGAACCGCCGCCCGATGCCTGATCGATCCGGCGGAATCGATGCCGTACGAACCCGACCCCTACTTCTGGACTGAGATGTTCGGGCTCGACGTGAAGATCACCGGGCATCCCCCGGCTCACGGAGAGCCCGAGGTCCTCGCTGGCGACCCGGCCACCCACAGCGCGCGAGTGCAATGGAGACACGGTGAGGATGCCCCGCACGCCGCCTGCTCGATCAACCATCGGATCCCGATCGTGAAGTTCAAGAAGCTGCGCACCCAGCAATACCAGCAAGTCGTGCGACGGCCCGCCGCGACGTCGTCCTAAATTCCGCAATCGGGCGGTTCCCCGGGTGTTCTCGCAAACGGGGGGTCCGAACCTCCGGCTGGCTCAGCCGACGGGCAGGTAATTCCTCGTGCTCGGGCCCGCTGTGGTGAGGGTAGCGGGCGTTCTGGATGGTTGTCAGGTGGTGGCGGGTCCGGGTCGTTGTGGTCGGCAGGACGGTCCGTCCATCCGAATTTGACGGCTAGCGTTGATCACTCGGTCGAGTAGGGATTCGACGACGACGGGGTTCGGGGACAGCGGATACCAGTCTTTCGGGGCACGGTTGCTGGTCAGGTTCAGCGGTTTGCCGGCGACGGCCCTGTCGTAGACCAGGTCGTGGAGATCGTCGCTTGGGGTTGGGTCGGCGAGCATGCGTGAGCATTTGACGAACCGAAGGGCTCCGCCGTGGCGGGCGACTTGATGGCCAAGTGTTTGTGTCACATGGGTTTTCGCGACCCCAATTGGCCAGCAGAGGATCACCGATTCCCCGGCTTGCCATCGACACGAAACAGGACCGACGTAGCCTAAGAGGTCCCCACAGGGGCAAAACGCCCGCTATTGATTGCGCCGTCGACGGGAAACTCTCGTAACCCTCTGACCTGCGGTTTTCTAAGTGGAGCTAAGGGGATTCGAACCCCTGACCCCCACACTGCCAGGGTGAAAACGCCTGTATTGCAGCGTGTTACGGCGTCCAAGGTGTATCGGATAATACCTGCTCGCAACCTATCTTCGTACTGATGTGGCTCGGGGCGTGCTTGCTAGTGACGAAGTGTCTTAGGACAACGCTAGGACACGTCGAAGGTCCACGTCTCGGGCGGAACCCCGGCGGCAGAGGTAAATCGGCCGCCCGGGGATCGCTCGCCGATCGCGATCGGGAGCTGACCGAGGAACGCACAGCTTTCGGGTGTGCCGTCTCCCGAGCAAACAGCACGAATTTCGGTCCCCTTGTGAGGTCACCGACGGCGAAGCGCATCGCAAGTGCGAAGTGAATAAGGGTTGACGGGTCACGGCCTAATGACTCACCAGGTACCTCGGCGTCAGTCGTGCGACGCTATGTCGGCCACGCTTACGGCTACCCAGCTCGCTGGACTCCGCGGACGGGGCTCGCTCGAATCCGCGACCAATGGAGTTGGTTCTGACGGGTTTCGGCGCATTTGCTTCAAGACTGTGGGCGACGGGTGAAACTAGGCCAGTCGCCGACAGGGGGGCGCACGCTTCCGCGCCTGGTCGACACGACGCCGAGGCGACGAATACGACCTCGGAATGATGGCCAGCACTGAAACGCATCGGTGCCGCCAGTATCCCGTCAGCATCGCAGGCCTAGAGGATCCGCGATGGCGGCTTGTGTCTTCGCAGTACATTTTAGGATCATCGCGTCACAAAGGGAGGTTGGCGTATGCCTGGGCGTGCTCTGCTAATTGGTAGCCAGACCTTTGGCTTGACTGGTGTGAACAGCGACGTGGTGTTAATGGCGGAGCTTTTCCGCGAGCGAGGCTTCGACGTGAGGGTGCATGTCGATGGCGACGCCTCTCGATCGCGAATCATCGCCGCGTATGAGCAACTCATCGTTGAAACGCCCATAGGCTCAACTGATCCTGTGGTGCTTTACTACTCCGGTCACGGCGGAAGAGCGCCATTGCCAGGGTGGCAAGAACTGCAGCGCAGTGGAAAAAGGTCTCACTTGCGCTTCCTCGTTCCGTTCGACATGGATGCGTCGACGGAGAACGACTTCCGTGGACTGTTGGCCGAAGAGATCAGTCATCTCCAGCGGCGGCTCACAGCAAAGACTGCGAACGTCACTACGATCCTCGATTGCTGTCACTCAGGCACGATGTCCAGGGGCGCCGACCTGGGCATCCTTCCTAAAGCTGTTAGCAGGAACTTCCCGACAGACGGCGCGCTTCCTCTATTAGAGGCCATCGATGCGGCAGCGCTCGACCGGCCAAGGGAGTTCGACGACGCAAACCATCTGGCCGTACGAGTTGTCGCCTGCGACCCGCTGCAATCGGCCTACGAACGTAACAGCGTGCTGGGTGGCCGTCACGGCGCGCTCACTGAGCAACTGGTGATCGCGATACGAGCACTAGGCGATCGGCCGGCGAGCTGGCAGGTACTTGGCGAACTGATCCGACGCAACATCGCGGCCGAGCTGCCGCTGCAGCGCCCCGAAGTGGAGGGCCCAGCAATGCGGTTACCGTTTTCGCTGACCACACGCGGCGAACCGGGTGCATTGCCGGTCACTGTCGCCGGCGACGGTCTCACTATCGAGCCAGC
>NZ_JBEVLO010000420.1:0-16091 GCF_040509115.1 Mycobacterium sp.
GCATCATCAAGGTGGAGGCACGCAAGGGCGACAACGCCCCGATGGCCGTCATCGAGCTGGTTCGGGAGAAGACGGTCACCTCCGAGGCCGACCGGGCCCGTCGGGTCGGCGCGTCGACGAAGGCAGCTCCGGCCGCCGCAGCCCCCGTCGAGGAGGCCCCCGTGGAGGCTGCGGCTGACGAGACCGCCGACGCTACCGAGACCGAGGCCGCCGAGGATGACGCCGCCGAGGCTCCGGCCGAGGACAAGGCCGACGACGCCAAGTAACCGCGCCAAGTAACGAAGCACTGAACATGCCCGCCATCGAATCCGATGGCGGGCATGTTCGTCTTCGCCTCGACATCGCCTACGACGGCACCGGTTTCGCCGGCTGGGCGACGCAGGCGGAGCAGCGCACGGTCGCGGGCACCATCGACGACGCACTGTCGATGGTGTTCCGCACGCCAATCGTGACGCGCGCCGCGGGTCGTACCGACACCGGTGTGCACGCCACCGGTCAGGTCGCACACGTCGACGTGCCCGCCGACGCCATCCCGCTGGCGTATCCGCGAACCCCGCGATCCGGCGAGCCGGAGTTCCTGCCGTTGGTCCGACGACTGTCCAAGTTGCTGACCGATGACGTCCGGGTCCGCGACGTGACCAGGGCGCCTGTCGGATTCGATGCCCGGTTCTCGGCGCTGCGCAGGCATTACGAATACCGGCTCTCGACCGCGCCCTTCGGGGTGGCGCCCCAGGAGGCGCGGTTCGTCACCGCGTGGCCGCGACAGCTGGACTTGGATGCGATCGCGGTGGCTTCGCGAGAACTGTTGGGCCTCAACGACTTCGCCGCATTCTGCCGACCGCGACGAGGGGCCACTACGATCCGTGATCTGCAGCGGCTGGACTGGGTCCGCGATGGTGACCTGATCACGGCCCACGTCACGGCGGACGCCTTCTGCTGGAACATGGTTCGCTCGGTGGTGGGAGCGCTGCTGGCTGTGGGGGAGGGGCGTCGCAGGCCGGACTGGATGGCGGGTCTGCTGGCGTCGACGTCGCGGTCGAGTGACTTCGCCGCCGCCCCTGCCCGCGGGTTGACGCTGGTCGCCGTCGACTACCCGTCCGACGACGAGCTCGAAGCGCGCATCAAGGTCACCAGGGACATCCGGACGCTCGGCTAGCGGATTGTCGTCTCGACTGTGTGGCTTCTGGCCGACGAATCGGTCGATGAGCGCTCACGCCCCCCACCGTCGGTGAGGTCAGACCCGGCCCGCCACGAAGTCGGCCGCCTCGTTCACCATGCCTGCGTCGATGTAGGCCTTGGCGGCGTGATCGGACCAGTTCTCCTCCCAGGTGTTGGGGTCGGCAGGATTGCAGATCGGGTCGGCGCCGTGGCACATCTCGATGGTGCGTTCCCGGTAGATCGGATTGAACGCACCGATGGGTCCGGCCCAGGCGCTGCCGTTGCCGAACAACGCGACGGCGGCGATGTGCTGATCGGCTCCCGGCGGCAGCGGGTTGTCGAAGCCGAAGAACCGGAACGGCACGGCCAGCGCGACGTCGGTGACCGCGGCTCCGAGGGAGTAGCCGCCGAGCACGATCCGGGTGTCGGGGCAGTTGGCCATCGTGCTCTGCACGCGGGCGCTCATGTCGTTGGCGCCGATGTCGATCTGGTTGTCGGCGGGATAGCGCACTGCGTAGAGGTTGACGTTCTTGCCGGTCTTGGAGCGCAGGGCGCTGATGAAGGTGTTGCCGATCTGGCCGGGTCCTGCGGGCTCCAGGCGACCGCGGGCGAAGATCACCTCGACGGCGGGGCAGGCTGCGGACGCGGTCGGCACGCCGACTGCCGTCACGGCGGGAACGACCAGCAGTGCTCCAGCGATGAGGGCGGTGACGACGGTGTTTATCCCGAAGGCGAGAACGGACCTGCGAAGCTGCTGAATGGCCACTGTATGGATGCTAGCCGACCGCGCGGGTCGATCACCGACCGTGGAGTTAGAGCAGACCGGCGATGAAGTTGGCCGCCGTGTTGGCAGGGCCGCCTGCGTATGCCCGGTGTGCGGCAACGTCTTCGCCGTCGGTCTGGCAGACGGGGTCGCCGCCGTTGCACAGGTCGATGGACCTGCCGCCCCACACGGGGCTGGTGGTCAGCGGCAGTCCGAGCTTGGCCGACGGGTTGCCGAAGACGGCGATGCCTGCGACGAAGTCGGGCGTGTTGGGTGGCAGGGGGTTGGTGAACCCGATGGCAGGCACGGGTACCGCGGCGATGACGTCCATCACGGCCGCACCCTGTGAGTAGCCGCCGAGCACCAGCCTGGTGCCCGGGCACGCGCCCATCATGTACTGGATGTGTGCGCTCGCGTCGTTGGCGCCGTTGGCTGCGGCAAGGAAGTCGTAGGTGGCGGGATAGTTGACGGCGTACGCGCCGACCGAACGGCCACCGACCTTTCCCCGCAACGCGTCCACGAAGGACCCGCCGACCAGTCCGAGGCCCGGATCCTCGTTGGTGCCGCGCGCGAAGACGACTTCGATGGCGGGGCAGTCGTCCGCCGCCGCAACTCCGATACCCCCTGTCGGGGTGGAGGAGATGACGGGAACGACGACGGCGGCGCCTGCGGTGACGATGGCAAGCAGCGTGCGCCTAACAAGATCAAAAGCCACGCTGGAATGGTAGCGCTTAACGTGGCTAGACAAGTCCAGCAACGAAGCCTGCGGCCTGCGGAATGAACTCCGACGTCTCGTAGTGAGTGTGAGCGAACGGATTGCGGCCGTCCGAGCAAATCGGATCGCCGTCGGCGCAGACGTCGAGGGCGCGGCCGCCGAAGGTCGAGCTGGTGATCGGCACGGAGAACTTGGTGGATGGGTTTCCGAACACGACGACTGCGGCGACGTTGGGGACGAGGCTCGACGGCAGCGGCGGTGCGATCTCACCGCCAAGTTTGTTGCCAAGCGGGGGGATGCCCGCCAACAGGTCGATCACCGCGGCGCCCTGTGAATAACCGCCGAGCACGAACCGCGTGGAGGGGCAGGCCGCGGCGGTCGAGCTGATGAAGTTGGTCGCATCGGTGGCGCCGTCCGCCGCGGTGAGGAAGTCGTACGTCGCCGGGTAGATCACGCCGTAGGCGCCGACGGTCCTGCCGCCGACGAGCGGGATCAGTGCATCGACCAGGGCTTGCCCCACCCGCCCGATGCCGGGCGCTTCGCTGGTGCCGCGCGCGAAGACCACCTCGATGTCGTTGCAGGGTTCGGCGCTCGCTTGCGGCGCCATCACCAGGGTGGCGGCGGCGCAGCAGAGGGCCGACGCGATTGCGGCCAGACGGGCGGACGTCCTGATCTTGGTCACGTAGCCCATCTAAACATAACGGCGTTAGCCGAGGCGAACCGTCGCGTCGGAGGTAGCGCCGCCCGCCGGCGTTTCCGGCCAGCTGGCGTCGGCAACCTTGTCGGTCCGGTCGCCCTGCCGCGCCAGCACCAGGCCGACGAGCACGACGGCGGCGCCGACGGCCTGCGTGATGGTCAGTGCCTCCCCGAGGAGAGCCCACGCCGCGAGGACCGCGAACAACACCTCGGCAAGGCCGACCAGTGAGGCGAACCTCGGGCGCAGCCGGGCGATGCCCATGATGCCGAGGGTGTAGGCGATCGCGGTGGGGATCAAAGCCAGCGCGATCACCGGAATCACCCAGGACGTCGTCCAGCCCGCGATGACGGCGTCGTTTGCGGTGAAGGTCAGCGGCATCAGTCCCGAGGCGCCAAGCAGGGCGACCGTGAGTGCGCCGATGATCAGTCCACCGGCCGCAAGGGTGATGGAGTGCAGGCTGCCTTCAGCCGTGCTGTCGGCACTGGCCTGGTCGGACATCATGAAGTAGCACGCCGCGCAGATCGCAGCGGCCAGAGCCCAGCCGACGCCGATCAGGTTGATGTGCGCGCCGGAGAAGCCGCCGTTCTCGAGGATGCCGAGCACCAGCATGATGCCGGCGACGGCCAGCACGACACCGGCCATCGTGAGGTTGCTCGGCCTGCGGCGGGTGGTGGCCCACAGCCATCCGACGACGAGGACGGGGGCGGTGTACTCGAGGAGAAGCGCGACCGCAACGGACAAGTGCGAGACAGCGTTGTAGTAGCACAGCTGGGCGCCCGCGATGGGCACGATGCCGTAGGCGATCACGGTCTTCCAGTGCTGCAGTGCCTCCCGGACCCAGTTGGGCCTCGTCATCGTGGCGAAGACGGCCATCGCGACGGCGCCGCCCGCCAGACGGGCGGTGACGGCGGCGGTTGGGCTCCAGCCCGCCTCCATGAGTGATTTGCCAAGGGGACCGGACATGCCGAAGGCGAAGGCTGAACCGATCGCGAACAGCAGGCCGAGTCGAAACTGGCCGGCGGCGGGCCGCGCGTCGATTGTCGCAGTCACTGGCACCTCCTGGCATGTAATGAGTAAAATTAATGTTGGTCGTGACGCTACCGGTGAGAGGAGTCATGAGTCAAATGAATTTCAGTCATGACACGGAGCTCACACTTCGCGCCGCCTGCGTTCTGATCAACACCAACCGCGTCGACGGCGAACAGCTCGGCGACATGGCGGCACTCGATGAGTACCTCGACGGTTTCGGGTGGACGGGACGGCGGGACCGCGACCCGGCAGAACTCGAGTCCGTGCACCGGCTGCGCGACCGACTCGGCAAGTTGTGGGGTATTGCCGACGACGAAGAGCGAACCGTCGGACAGGTCAACGCACTGCTCAGTGATACCCGTGCTGCGCCGTGGCTGACCCGGCACGCGTCGATGCCGGAGTGGCACCTGCACCTCGCGTCGATCCACGATCCGCTGTGGCAGCGGATGGGAGCCGAAATGGCGATGTCGTTGGCCGACGTGATCCGGGCTGGCGAGTTGCGCAGGCTCAAGATCTGCGCGGCCCCCGACTGCGAGGCCGTGCTGGTCGACCTGTCCCGCAACCGCTCCCGGATGTTCTGCGACACCGGCAATTGCGGAAACCGTCAACACGTGGCGGCGTACCGGGAGCGGCAGGCGCGCGAAGCGTAGGCCGCGCGAAATCGATGCTCGGACCGGCCGCTGACCCCCGTTACGCTGACTGCCGGGGGACACATGGGTCGGCAACACGCGACGCGGCTGGAGGTCAGCGCGCAACGCTTCCACGTACGTCGCATGACGCACGCACTGGTGCGCAGAGACATCGCGATGCACGACGATCCGCTACGCGCACAATCGATGTCGCTGCTCACGGGGTGTCTCCTGACGGTAATCGCCGTAACGCTCTGCGGGGTGCTTGCGTTGATTGCGCCGCGCGGTGTGCCGGACGCCGCGCCGATCGTCATGTCCCGCGAATCGGGCGCGCTCTACGTGCGCATCGGCGACACCCTGCATCCAGTGCCGAATCTCGCGTCGGCACGCCTGGTGGCAAGAGCCGCGACCAACCCCGCCGTCGTCTCCGACGCCGCCATCGCCGAGGCCAAGAGGGGTCCCGTCGTTGGCATCCCCGGCGCACCCTCGGTCATCGGTGGATCCGTCGGCGTCCAACCGTGGACCGTGTGCGACGACCAACGCACGGTGATCGTGGTGGGAGACGCCGCACTCGGCGGATTCGACTCGTCGGAGGCCGTTCTGGTGAACCCGCACGGTGAAGGCGCAGCGCTCACCTACCTGCTCTACGAGGGCCGCCGCGCTCAGGTGGATCTGCGGAATCTGGCCGTCGTGCGCGCACTCAGGTTGGAGGGGATCACGCCGCTTGCGGTCTCGCGCACCCTGCTCGATGCCGTGCCGGAAGCCCCACCCATCGTCGCGCCGAGAATTGCCGGAGCGGGTGGCGATGGCCCAACGGCCCTGCGCGGCAATCCCATCGGCTCCGTCGTCGGCGTCGTCAGGGCCGATGCCACCCAGCACTACGTGGTCCTCGCGGACGGCGTCCAACCGGTGGGGGAGGTGGCCGCCGATCTGATCAGATTCACCTACGCCACAGCCGGGGAGGCGATTCCGACGGTCTCGCCCGCGGCCATCGCCGCCGCGCCCGCCGCCACGACCCTGCCGGTGGGCACCTTCCCCCGGCGGGCGGGACTGCCGGTCGGGGCCGAACACCGGGTCGCGATCTGCGCGGTGTGGCACTCGAATCCGACGAACACCATCGTCATGACGGGTGATTCGACGCCGACGACGCGGTCGGACGGCGTGACGCTGGCGCAAGCCGATGGCGAGGGACCCAACGTCGACGCGGTGACCGTGGCCGCTGGCCGTAGCGCCTACGTCCGGTCGGCGCCGATCGCCAACGACGACGGCGCGTCGGGTCCGCGCTTCCTGGTCACCGACTCCGGGGTCGCCTACGGCATCCGCGACGACGACACCGCGAGACTCCTCGGGGTCACGGAGCAGCCCGCCGCGGCGCCGTGGCCGTTGCTGGCCCGCCTGCCGCGCGGTCCCGAGCTCAGCATCGACGCGGCATCAGTCGTCCGCGATGGGCTCGCCACGCCGTCGTAGCCTGCCCGCCGAGAAGCTCACCGCGGCGGTGGCAACCCCGAGGCAGACCGCCGCGCCGATGAAGGCCACACGGCGAGAACCGGATTCGGTCGGCGCCGCAGCTGTCGGGTCCGGCGCGATCGGTGGCGGCACCGGGACCGACGAGGCCAGGGGGCCGTCGGCGCTGACGGCCGCAAGCACGTCGACCACGCCGTGGCCCATCAGCGGATCCCAACCTGCCGCGGGGTGGTGTGCGGTCTCCTCGATCCGACGCATGACTTGACGCGCCGTCAGCTCGGGGGAGACCGCGCGAACCAGGGCGGCAATGCCCGCGACGAACGGCGCCGCGTAGGACGTTCCCGAAATGGGTTCGGCACCAGAAGAACCCGGGACGACGTCGGTCAACCCATCGCCCGCCGGATCGAGGGACACGATGTCCTCGCCACGTGCCGCGACGTCCACCCACGGGCCTGCCAGGGTGAACGACGACGGGCGTCCCGCCGAGTCGACGGACCCAACGGTCAGCACGTAGTCGTCGTACCAGGCTGGGCTCACGACGACCTTCACCGCATCCCAACTCGGCACGCCGGGTCGCGCGGGATCCGGGGGAGGGTTCTGCTCCCGGCATTGGCCGCCACCGCCGACGTTTCCGGCTGCCGTCACCACGACGACGTTCTTGACGTCGACGGCGTACGCCAGCGCCGCCCCTAGCGACTCATCGGCCACCCCGACATCAGCGTCGACGCAGGCGACCGACGAGATGTTGATCACCGTCACGCCGGCATCCGCGGCGGTGCGCACCGCCATCGCGAGCGTCTCGACGTCACCCACCCCCGAGCCCACCCCCGACCCCGACCCCGAGCCTGACGTCGAGTCCGACGGTCGAAAGACGTTGCTGGACTGCCGGATCGCCATGATGGTCGCATCCGGGGCCACCCCGCCGAACGTCGATCCCGCCACCTCCGTGGGAGTGGCGCCGATGATCCCGGCGACGATGGTGCCGTGGCCGTCGCAGTCCTGGGTGCCGTCGCCCGTCGATACGTAGTCACCGCCGGGGAGCAGGTGGGGAAGGAGTCGGTGCCTGGCCACGCCGGTGTCGATGACGGCCACCGTCTGGCCGGCGCCCCTGGTCAGGGCCCAGACCGGGCCGAGCTCTCCCGAGTTAGACGGGGGCACGTCACCCGCGGCGCTGCCACCGGTGGCGCACGGGTCGGTTTGGAGCGTCGGCGTCCGCGGGGCGGGCGGACCTGCGGGCGGCAGGCGGCCGTCGTCGACCACGGGCGGGGTCACCGCGGTGGCCGTCGGTGCGACCCAGACCGCTGCGACGGCGAGCACGGCCGAGGCCACCTTGGTGCCGTTCACGACAGGTGCACCTGGGCGACGAGGGCATACCCACCGCCGACCCAGCACGCCAGCGGAACCACCGCGGCCAGGGCGACGTACTCGAGCCGGTCGACGACACGTGTGACCGCCGCACCGATGCGCGGGCGCACTGCGACCGCAAGGCCGACGGCGACGAGCATGCCGCAGCACCAACCGCTGAGCCGGGGTTGGGCGACGACCACCAGCGTCACAGCGATCGCCACCGTCGCGGATCCCGCTGCTACCAAGGCGATCCGCCGCCCCGCGTCCACGTAGGTCCGCGCGCGCAGGAGCAGCACTGCCGACGTGACTGCCGAGAAGGCGAGCGCTGCGAGCGGCGTCACAGCGCCGGAAAGCCCCGCGACAGCCACCGCGCCCACCCCGGATGCGGTGCCGATGGCACAGGCCGCGACGAGGCCGCTCAGGATCGCGTGAGCGGCGTCCGCGCGGTCCGTCACGCCGGACGCCCAATGCGCGGGTCCGAGCCCGGCGGCGAGGACCGTGATCCGCGGCGCGAACGCCAGCAGGCCGAGTGACGCCGTCGCAAGCAGCGCGCCGACCACGGCGGTGGGCATTGCGGCGACCGTCACGACGGCGAGCAGCGCCGAAAGCGCAATTGCCGCAGCCAACGTCGACGAGGCCCGGCCCGTCACCCGCATCAAGAGCAGTGCCACCGAGAGCGCTGCCGTCGCGGCCAGAAACGCGTTCGCCGCCGACGGTCCCGATGGCACGGCGAGATACCCCGTCGCGGCCCCCAGAGCCACCGCGGCCACGCCGAGTGCCACCGAGTGGCCGCGGGCGAGCGCCGCGACGATCGCTGCGCAGGCGCCGCCTGCCGCGACGATGAGGTTCGGACCCGGATGGTCGGAGACACCCGTACCGGCCAGTGCGGCCGCGCCGAGGACGGTCGCGAGAGCGCCAACGGCGTCGGCGAGCAACCGCGTTCGTTCGGACCCGCCGGTCGACGCATCGGCGACTGCCTGGCACGGTTCGCCGCGGATCGGGCTCGGCGGCGCGATGTGGTTCGGGCCGAGGACGAGAAGGTCGCCGTCACGAACGCCGTTGTCCTCCAGTGACATCGACTCCTCTAGCGCCGATCCGGTCGGTCGACCGAGCCGCCAGGCTGTGGCCTCGCTGCTCGACTGGTAGTCGTCGACCAGGTCGACGACGGCCGGGATCAGGTCGACCACCGGTAACCCCGCTGGCAGCGAGACGTCGATCGCGACAGGGCCGTCACGACGCTCGACATGGACGCACACTCGGCGCACGGACACCGCATCACCCCCGGAAATAGCGCTCCGTGCTCACCGTAACCGGGCCGTGTGGGGTCGTTGATCGCCAATGTTCCTCGGCGCCGGTTGGAACCAGCCGGTCTCCGCCAACGTCCAACCAATCCGATGGAACTCTCGTCGACGGCTCGCCCGTCACCGCCGCCGGCCGAGGATGGTCAGCTCATCGACGTTCAGATCGTCGTGGAGCCGCCGCCCGAGGTGCCCAAGGCGCAGTCGGCGAACGTCCTCACCCGCTTGTTGCCGGTCGCCATGATCCTGGCGATGGGCGGAATGACGGTTCTCTACTTCACCTCTGGCGCAGGAACTTCGCGTAGTCCGATGTTCCTGTTCTTCCCGGTGATGATGCTGATGTCGGTGCTCGGCTCGCTGGCCTACGGGGCACGCGGCACCCGGCGCAGCGGTGAGCTCGACGAGGACCGCCGTGCCTACCTGCGGTACCTGCGCACCCTTGACGACTCCTTGGGTAGGTCTGCCGAGGCGCAGTACGCGGCATGGCACTGGCGACATCCCGACCCGGTGTCCGCGTGGACCCTCGTTGGCGGCGCGCGCATGTGGGAGCGGCGCAAGAGCGAGGCAGACTTCTGCCACGTGCGCGTGGGGATCGGCCCGGCTGCACCTGCTGCGACACTGGTTCTACCCGAGCCGGGGCCCATCGACGGTCGCGATCCGGTCACCGCGGGGGCGTTGGCGCGGGTGATCGCCGAGCGTGCCACCGTGCCGGGAATGCCGATCACGGTCGACCTGACCGCTCACCGCGTGATCGCGGTCGAGGGCACCACGGATCGGGCGCGGGCGATGGCTCGGGCGATGGTGTGCCAGGCGGCGGTGTTGCAGGGGCCGGACGACCTCGGGTTCACCGGGCTCGGCGAGGCGTCGGCGCGCGAGTGGGACTGGCTGAAATGGCTCCCGCACCATCGGCGTTCAGTCGAAGCGACGCCTTCCGCACACTTGGTGGTGATCGTCGACGGTGAGCTCAACGCCGGGGAACTCGGGGCCGCCTCCGAGACGGCGGGCGTGACGATGTTGTGCATCGGTCGCCACGGGTCGGTGCCGTGTTTGTCCATCGACGTCGACGCGGACACCACCATCGAGCGTCCGGACACCATGACGCATCAACAAGCCCTCGCGTGTGCGAGGCGGCTGGCGCCGTTCGTCCCGCGGTCCGCCGTGGCCGGTGGCCCGATCGACTGGGCGGGGCTCGTCGGCATCGACGATCCCGCGCGCATCGACGCCGCCACCGCGTGGGTGGCACGTGGTGACAGGCGCAGGCTCCGGGTGGCCGTCGGCACCGCCGAGAACGGCGAACCGGTGTGGCTCGATCTCAAGGAGGCCGCCGAGGGCGGCATGGGTCCGCACGGGCTGTGCGTCGGCGCGACGGGGTCGGGCAAGTCGGAGTTCCTCAGGACACTGGCGCTGGGCCTCGTCGCCACCCACGCTCCCGATGCGTTGAACCTCGTTCTCGTCGACTTCAAGGGCGGCGCCACGTTTCTCGGGCTCGAGAGGTTGCGGCACGTAGCGGCCGTCGTCACCAATCTGGCCGACGAGGAACACCTCGTCGTCCGCATGCGCGACGCGCTCGCCGGTGAGATGACGCGCCGTCAGGAAGTGCTTCGCGCCGCGGGAAACTTCGCGAACATCGGCGAGTACGCCGCGGCGCGGGGCGCCGGGGCGGACCTGCCACCGCTGCCCGCTCTGCTGATCGTGGTCGACGAGTTCGCCGAAATGCTCAGCCAGCAGCCTGACTTCGCCGAGTTGTTCGTCGCCATTGGCCGCGTGGGGCGATCGCTGGGGGTGCACCTCCTGCTGGCGAGTCAGCGACTCGACGAGGGACGCCTGCGCGGGCTGGAGAGTCACCTGTCCTACCGCATCTGTCTCAAGACGTTCTCGGCCGCCGAGTCCAGGGCCGTGCTCGGCACCAGTGATGCCCACGACCTCCCCGCGTCTCCCGGCGCGGCGATCCTCAAGACCGCGGCCGGCGACGTGGTGCGCTTCCAGACCGCCTACGTGTCTGGTCCCGTGCCAACGCCCGAGCCACCCGCCGCGCCGGTCCCGGCGCTGTTCCGCGCCGCGCAGCCCAGCCCCACCCGTCGAGAGCGGGTCGGCGCGAGACCCCTTCTCGACGCGGTGGTCGACGGGTTGGCCTGCCACGGGCTGCCCGCCCACCGGGTGTGGCTCCCGCCCTTGGAGCAGGCGCCTACCATCGGTGCGTTACTCGGTGCCACCGACCTGGCCCGACCGCCGCTGGTGCTGCCAATCGGGCTGGTGGACAACCCGTTTGCCCAGCGTCGCGAGCAACTGCTCGCCGATCTGCGGGCCGTCGGCGGCCACGTCGCCGTGGTCGGTGGGCCGCGGGCCGGTAAGTCCACCACTCTGCAAACCCTGCTGCTGGCGCTGGCCGCCACCAGCGACCCCGGCGCCGTGCAGATCTACGGCCTGGACTTCGGCGGTGGTGGGCTCTGCGCGCTGAGCGACGTCCCGCACGTCGGTGCCATGGCGGGCAGGTTAGAACGAGAGCTCGCCAAGAGAATCCTCACCCACGTACAGGGCCTCGTCGCCGATCGTGACGCGCGGCGGCGGCGCGGCGCGGTCGACGACGGTGACGGAGAGGCATTCCTCGTCATCGACGGCTGGGCAGTGGCACGACAGGAACTCGACGGCGTGGAGGAAGTCGTGACTGCCATTGCCGCACAGGGGTTGTCGGCCGGAGTGCACGTCGTCATCGCCGCCTCGCGGTGGGCGGACATCAGGCCCGCACTCAAGGACCAGTTGGGCACCCGGATCGAACTACGGCTCGGCGACCCTGCCGACTCGGAGATGGACCGAAGGCGGGCCCGGCTCCTCGGCGACCGGCCACCAGGGCACGGGATCACCCGCGACGGCTTGGAATTCGTGGTCGCCGCGCCCCGGCTGGGGGTGGAGGACCTCGGGTCGCTGCGGGCGGACGTGGAATCTCTCCGAACGCGCCACGCCGGACGGGCGGTGCCACCGATTCGGCTGTTGCCGTCGCGGGTTTCGCACCCGGCGGTCGCGGCGGAGCGCCCCGACGCGCTCTGCATCGGACTCGGGGAGCACGACATGCAGCCCCTGGCAATGGACTTCGGTGCTCATCACCACCTGCTCGTCCTCGGCGACGCGGAGTGCGGGAAGACTGCGGCGCTGCGGACGCTGTGCCGGGAGATCGTGCGGGTGAACGGCCCCGATTGCGCCCGGATCCTCGTCGTCGACTTCCGTCGCACGCTGCTGGGCGAAGTCGAATCGGACCACCTGCTCGGATACGCGGCGTCGGCGGCCGTCGCCGAGACGCACGTCACCGCCGCGGTCGCGCTGCTGAGCACCCGACTGCCCGGCGAGCACGTCACCCAGCGCCAACTGAGGGATCGGTCGTGGTGGTCCGGTCCGGACGTCTACGTGATGGTCGACGACTACGATCTCGTTGCCGGCGCCTCGGGGAATCCGCTGTCGCCGCTTCTTGATCTGCTGCCCCATACGCGAGACATCGGTCTCCACATGGTGATTGCGCGCCGCTCCGGTGGTGCCGCGCGGGCACTGTTCGATCCCGTTCTGTCCCGGCTGCGCGACCTCGGCTGCATGGGGCTGATGATGAGTGCGAGTCCCGACGAGGGAGCGTTGCTCGGTTCGGCCCGCCCCACCCCGCTCCCGCCGGGCCGCGGCAGGCTGAGCAGGCGCGGGGAGCGCGACCAACTCGTGCAGGTGTCGTGGGTGGAGCAGACGTGAGCGGCCCGGCGATCGTCGTCGTCGGACCCACCGCGGTGTTGGGACCCGGCGAGGTCGACCCCGAGCTCGCCGCGGTCGCACTCGACTGCATCGACGACGACCTGGCACTCGTCGACCACCGGCCGATGCGCGTCGACCAGATGTGGACCGAGTTGCTGGGGTCGGCAATCGGTTCGACCTCCGACGGTGTGGTACTCGTCTGCCCCTCTTGGTGGCCGGACACCCGCGTGGCGAGTGTGGAAGTCGCAGCGCGCCATTGGTCCGCAGACGTGGCCGTCAGACGGCGCGCGGAGGTGTTGGCGGCCGACCGCGCGGTGGTGGAGATCGCCAAGGAGATCGTCGTGGTGCACGCCGCGGGTCGGCGGCACGCGGTAGCGCGCACTGGCGACCCAAAGCGTGTCCTCGACGCCACGGTCGCGTGCCTGGACGGGCTGGTCGCGGTGACGATCGACGTCCCCACCACGGCGGCCCGGTTCGGCACCGACCTCGGGCTGGAGCTGCGTCGCCGCGGCATCGACGTCTCCACGTGTGGCGACCACGAGGTAGCCGGCGTCGTGCGTGGGCAGGGCGCCGCGCCGACGCCGCGCCAGGTCCGGCGTCGTTCGCCTTCCCCGCGTGCCGTGGTTTCCGTCGGTGCAGCACTCGTCGTGGCCATGCTGGGTGTCGCGGCACTACGGATCGTCCCCGAGACGTCACCCGACGTGGGGTGGTTGATCGAGGGACGCGTCGCGGTCGAGGTGCCAAGGGGTTGGCCCGTCGAGCGGATCACGGTCGGGCCCGGTTCGGCTCGGGTGCAGGTGATCTCGCCAGCCGCTGCGTCCGACGCGCTTCACGTCACGCAGTCCAGGGTCCGGGACGCGACACTGGCGGCGACGGCAGAGGCGCTGCGGGTGGCGTTGGCTGGTGAGCCCGGCGGCGTCTTCGTGGACTTCGTTGCGGCTGGCCGGCGAGCCGACCGCCCTGCCGTCACCTATCGGGAGGTGCGGCCGGACCGCGAGGTGTCGTGGGCCGTCCTGCTGGACCGTGGGGTGAGGATCGCAATCGGATGTCAGGGTGCCGTGGACACGACGGGGGTCTGCGACCGGGCGATCGGGTCGGCTCGTGCCATCGGGTGAAAGTGTCTGACGCCCAAGGGAACCGGACGAGCGTACGGCGCGTCCAATCAAACAGACGGAAACGAAGGGAACACCATGACCAACGGCGCACTGAACACCGACTTCGGCCTGATGACGGCCGTGGCGGGCAAGATCGACGGCCGCAACGAGGAGATTCGGGCCATGCTGCGGACGTTCATCGGCCAGATGACCAACGTCCCCCCTTCGGTGTGGGGAGGTGCCGCCGCCGCAAGGTTCCGCGAGGTCGTCGACCGGTGGAACACGGAGTCGATGGCCTTGCACGACTCACTTCAGCGGATCGCCGAGACCATCCGCTTCAACGAACGCACCCTGCGCGAGGCGGCCGATCAGCACTCGCACCGGATCGCCGCCACCGACCTTCCGTAGTCAGTTCCCACCAACCCGAATGGAGCACCCATGGATCCGGTTCTGTCATACGACTTCAGCGAGATCGAATACACCGTGCGTCAGGAGATCCACAACACGCACGCGCGGTTCAACGCGGCGCTGGACGACCTGCGTGCGCAGATAGCGCCCCTGCAGGCGGCCTGGACCAGGGAGGCCGCCGAGGCCTATCGCGTCGAGCAGACCAGATGGGACCGCTCGGCGGCCGCGCTCAACGAGATCCTGTTCAGCCTCGGCAACGCCGTGCGCGACGGCGCGGACGAGGTTGCGGCCACCGACCGTCGCGCCGCGAGCGCCTGGGGGTTCTGACCCTCACACCATGACCCTGTGCGGTCCCGACCGGGAGGAGAGCCCGGGAGGGACCGCACAGTCATGCCCTGACCTGCTGCGACCGGTCATCCGGCGTGGGACGATGACGGTGAGCGACGGCCAGGGCGTCGACCGGCGCCGGGTCTGGAGCCCTGAGCCCGCGCAGCGCGGGCGGCAGGTCGATCACGGCGTTTTGACCTGCGACGACGGTCGCCGGTAAGCTGCTCGGTTGGCGCGCGATGAGTCCTCACGGGCTCTGCGGGTTCTCGGGTCTACGTCGGTCGCCGAGAACTCCGATCACACGCCGGACCGACACCCGGTTCGCCCGGGACAAACCCGAGAGAGAAGAAGGTAGCGCTGTGCCTACGTACACGCCGAAGGCGGGTGACACCACGCGCACGTGGTACGTCATCGACGCCCGCGACGTGGTCCTCGGCCGGCTCGCCGTCGCAGCTGCAACTCTGCTGCGTGGCAAGCACAAGCCGACGTTCACGCCGAATGTCGACGGTGGCGACTTCGTCATCGTCATCAACGCGGACAAGGTCGCCATCAGTGGCGACAAGCTCGCCAACAAGTACGCCTACCGCCACTCGGGTTACCCCGGCGGCCTCCGCAGGCGCACCATCGGCGAAATGATGGCGAAGAACCCCGAGAAGGTCGTGGAGAACGCGATCATCGGCATGCTTCCCCACAACAAGCTGAGCCGACAGGTCCAGAAGAAGCTCAAGGTCTACGCGGGCCCCGAGCATCCCCACATCGCTCAGCAGCCGGTTCCTTACGAGATCAAGCAGGTGGCCCAGTGACCGAGTCGACTGACGTGACCGAGACCCCCGAGGTCGACGACGAAGCAATCGAGACGCCTGAGACCGTCGAGGTCGAGGTCGTCGAGACCGCGCAGGCCGACGAAGCTCCGGTCCGCGAACCGCTCCTGCTCGACCGTCCGATCCAGACCGTCGGCCGCCGCAAGGAGGCCGTGGTGCGGGTTCGCCTCACTCCCGGCACCGGCAAGTTCACCCTGGACGGCCGCAGCTTGGAGGAGTACTTCCCGAACAAGGTGCACCAGCAGCTGATCAAGGCCCCGCTGGTGCTCGTCGACCGGCTCGATACCGTCGATATCTTCGCCCACCTCGATGGTGGCGGCCCGTCCGGACAGGCGGGCGCGCTGCGCCTCGCGATCGCCCGCGCCTTGATCATCGTGCAGCCCGAGGACCGGCCGCCGCTGAAGAAGGCCGGCTACCTCACGCGTGACCCGCGCGCCATCGAGCGCAAGAAGTACGGCCTCAAGAAGGCCCGCAAGGCGCCTCAGTACTCGAAGCGCTGATCCTCGGTTCTGCTTGGCCGCGAGCAGTGCGCGACCGGTTCCGTCTTGGGAGCCCGGCCACGCACTGCTCGCGGGGTATCTAGGAGGAGTATGGGCCGGCTGTTAGGCACCGACG
>NZ_JBEVLO010000421.1:0-4216 GCF_040509115.1 Mycobacterium sp.
CGGTGAGCTCGGAGATGCGCTTGGCGTGGATCAGCGGCGTGCCGCCCTCCAGCAGGGTGATGGGAGTCCAGTCGTCGCCGACCGGAAGCCGGTCGCGGTAGGCCTCGATCAGCCCCGGCCACGGCGTGTGCACGGTGACCCTCCCCGTCGCTTCGCTCGCCCCTACCGAGGTATTCATTCCGAGGTCCCTTCCAGTCGGAGCACGCTGTTGATGCCCTCTACGACGTCGAGATCCGCAAGCGCCTCAACCGTTTCCGAGAGCGCGGCGTCGGTGGCCTGATGGGTGACGACGACGATGCGCGCCCCACAGCGCTGACCGCCCTTGTCGACCATGCCCTCCTGGCGCACCTCGGCGATGCTGACCTCGCGCTTGCCGAACTCGGCCGAGACCGCGGCCAACACACCCGGCCGATCGGCCACGCTCATGTTGACGTAATAACGCGTCGGGATGAACCCGATCGGCGCAATGGGAAGCTGCGCGTACTTGGATTCGCGGGGGCCGCGGCCGCCCTGCACACGGTTGCGGGCGGCCATGACCAGGTCACCCATGACCGCGGACGCGGTCGGAGCGCCGCCGGCGCCCTGGCCGTAGAACATCAGTCGGCCTGCCGCCTCGGCTTCCACCACGATCGCGTTGAACGCGCCGTTGACCGCGGCGAGAGGGTGCTCCAGCGGCACCAGCGCGGGATACACCCGTGCCGAAACACGCTGCTGGCCTTCTTCGTTGACGATGCGCTCGCAAATCGCCAGCAACTTGATGGTGCAGCCGAGCGCCCTGGCGGATTCGACGTCCTCGGCGCTGACCTTGGTGATGCCCTCGCGGTAGACGTCGTCCGCGGTGACCCGGGTGTGGAAGGCAATCGACGCGAGGATCGCCGCCTTGGCCGCCGCGTCGTAACCCTCGACGTCGGCGGTCGGGTCGGCCTCGGCGTAACCGAGCGCGCTCGCGTCGGCCAGCGCGGACGCGTAGTCGGCTCCCGTCTCGGCCATCGCGGACAGGATGTAGTTGGTGGTGCCGTTGACGATTCCGGCCACGCGAAGCACGGTGTCACCGGCCAGCGACTGGGTCAGCGGGCGGATCACCGGGATCGCGCCCGCGACGGCGGCCTCGAAATACAGGTCGGCGCGGGCGCTCTCCGCGGCCTGCGCCAGCTCGCCAGTCGATTGGGCCATCAGCGCCTTGTTGGCGGTGACCACCGACTTGCCGCGCTCCAGCGCGGCGAGGATCGCCTTGCGGGCCGGCTCGACCGGCCCCATCAGTTCGACGACGATGTCCACGTCGTCGCGAGACACCAGCGCGTCGACGTCGTCGGTGAGCAGTTCGATCGGCACGCCGCGGTCTGCGCTCACTCGTCGGACCCCGATGCCGCGCAGCACGAGCGGCGCACCGATGCGGGCGGCCAGGTCGGGCGCACTCTGGCCAATGATGCGCACCACTTCGGTGCCGACATTGCCGAGTCCCAATACCGCAACGCCGACCGGCTTCTCGTTCTCAACCATCAGTTGGCCACCTCCAAGCTCAAAAGGTCTTCTACCGTCTCGCGGCGCAGGATCAGGCGCGACTCACCGTCGCGCACCGCCACCACCGCGGGGCGGCCCAGCAAGTTGTATCGGCTCGACATCGAATAGCAGTACGCGCCGGTGGCGGCGACTCCAATGAGATCACCCGGCGTGACGTCGTCGGACACCCAGGTGTCGCGCACGACGATGTCACCGCTTTCGCAATGCTTTCCGACGATGCGGGCCAACGTCGGCGCACCGTCGCTGAGGCGCGACACCAAGCGGGCGTCGTACTCCGCGGCGTACAGCGACGTGCGGATGTTGTCACTCATGCCACCGTCGATGCTGACGTATCGGCGGTACCTGTCGGACGCGACGGCCACGTCTTTGACCGTGCCGACCTCGTAGAGGGTGACGGTGCCAGGACCGGCGATCGCCCGACCCGGCTCGACGACCAGCTGGGGCTCGGGCAGGCCGACGGCCGCCGACTCGTTGCGGACGATTGCCCCGATCTTGGCCGCGAGGTCTTCCATCGGCGGTGGATCGTCCTGTGGCAGGTAGGAGATGCCGAGACCGCCCCCGAGATCCACGATCGACATCTGCGCGGTCTTCTCGACGCCGAACTCGGCGACGACGTCGCGCAGCAGCCCGATGACGCGATGCGCGGCGAGCTCGAAGCCCGCCACGTCGAAGATCTGTGACCCGATGTGGCTGTGCAGGCCGACGAGACGCAGGTGGTCGGCCGCGAACACCCGCCGGACCGCCTCCATCGCGGCCCCGCTGGCCAGCGAGAGCCCGAACTTCTGGTCTTCGTGGGCGGTGGAGATGAACTCGTGGGTGTGCGCCTCGACGCCGACGGTGACGCGCACCAGCACGTCCTGCACCACGTCGGCCTCGCCCGCGATGGCATCGAGGCGGTCGATCTCGGTCATGGAGTCGAGCACCACGTGCCCGACCCGTGCCTCGACCGCCATCGCCAGCTCGGCTACCGATTTGTTGTTGCCGTGCAACGCAATTCGTTCCGGCGGAAAATTCGCGTTCAGTGCGACGGCGAGTTCGCCACCGCTGCACACGTCGAGCGCCAGCCCCTCCTCGTCGATCCAGCGCGCGATCTCGGTGCACAGGAACGCCTTTGCGGCGTAGCGCACGTGCTCGCCGCCGCCGAAGGCCGAGGCGATCTCACGGCAGCGGGAGCGGAAGTCGTCCTCGTCGATGACGAACAGCGGTGTCCCGTACTGCTCGGCGAGCACGGTGACCGGTACGCCTGCCACCGTCACTACGCCGTCGACGTTGCGAACGACGTTGCGCGGCCACACGTTCGGAGCGAGGTGGAGCATGTCGCGGGCGGACGCGGGGCGCGCGGGAGCGCTGCCGTGACGGGCATCCTCTGCGTGGCGGGGGCCTGCGGGGTGGGCCATCACATGCGCTCCGGCGCGCTGACGCCCAGGATCTGCAGCCCGTTGGCGATGACCTGACGCGTGGCCTGACAGAGCGCGAGGCGCGCAGCGTGCAGGTCACTGGGCTCCTCGTCGCCCTGAGGAAGTACCCGGCAGGAGTCGTAGAACCGGTGGTAATCGCCCGCCAGATCCTCCAGGTAGCGGCACACGCGGTGCGGTTCCCGAAGGGACGCAGCGGTTTTCAGCACCCTCGGGAACTCGCCGATGGTCCGCATCAACGTGCCCTCCCTGTCGTGGGTGAGCAGCTCCAGATGCTCGGTGCCTGCGATGACGCCGAGCTCGGCTGCGCTGCGCGCCAACGCCGACAGGCGGGCGTGCGCGTACTGCACGTAGTAGACGGGGTTCTCGCTGGACGCGCTCGACCACAGGGCGAGATCGATGTCGATCGGGGTGTCCACCGAACTGCGGATCAGCACGTAGCGCGCCGCATCCACGCCGATGGCCTCGACCAGATCGTCCAGGGTGATGACGGTGCCCGCCCGCTTGCTCATCCGCAGCGGCTGACCGTCGCGGACGAGGTTGACCATCTGGCCGATGAGCACCTCGACGGTGTCGGGATCGTCGCCGAGGGCGGCGGCCGCGGCCTTGAGGCGCGCGATGTAGCCGTGGTGGTCGGCGCCGAGCATGTAGATGCACAGGTCGAAGCCCCGCTGCCGCTTGTCGAGGTAGTAGGCGAGGTCCGCGGCGATGTAGGCGGGCTGGCCGTTGCTCTTGATGACCGGGCGATCCTTGTCGTCACCGAATTCCGTGGTGCGCAACCAGGTTGCGCCGTCCTTCTCGTAGATGTTGCCGGTCGCGCGCAGCTTGGCGATCGCCTGGTCGACCCGACCCGAGGTGTGCATCGAGTCTTCGTGGGTGTAGATGTCGAAGTCGGTGCCGAAGTCGTGCAACGACTTCTTGATGTGGGTGAACATCAGGTCGACACCCGTGGCCCGGAACGTCTCCAACTGCTGGTCGGCGGGCTGGGTCAGCACGTCGGGCGCCTTGGCGATCACCTGCTGGGCGATCTCGGCGATGTAGGCGCCCGCGTAGCCGTCCTCCGGCGTCGGCTCCCCCTTCGCCGAGGCGATCAGCGACTTGGCGAACCGGTCGATCTGCGTGCCGTGGTCGTTGAAGTAGTACTCCCGCACCACTTCGGCCCCCTGCGTGGACAGCAGCCGACCCAGGGCGTCGCCGACGGCGGCCCACCGGGTCCCGCCGATGTGTATCGGTCCGGTGGGGTTGGCCGAGACGAACTCCAGGTTGATCTTGGTGCCGAG
>NZ_JBEVLO010000422.1:0-2723 GCF_040509115.1 Mycobacterium sp.
CACTCCCGCCGGGGGATGCCCCCGTTGTCCCAGTCGGTTCGGGCGTTCTCACGACGCTGGTCGAAGTACTGGATGTTCTCGCGTTCCAGCGGCTTGATCTCCGTTTCGATAAACGAGTCCATCTCGGCCAGCAGGCCCGGAAGATGCTCTGGGAGAGCGAAATCCACTGTGATCTCCTTTGTCGTCAGAACCCGTACAGCGTCTTCTTCCAGATGGTCGACAGCGTCGTGATGGCATCCTTGTCGCCGATCTCGAGCCCAAGGCCGGACCGGCCGACGAAGACCGTGGTGAAGTTCTCGAACAGCAGCGCGATGGCGGCGGCGGTGTGCTCTGGATTGAGCTCGGTGCCGTGGCCCTGCTCCTGGGCTCGCCGCACGGACGCGGCGACGATGTCCATGCCGAAGCGTCGGAACTCATTCTGCACATCGGCGAAGCGCCTCTGCGTCGCGGCGAGTTGGGCGACGGCGATCATGATTCCGATGTTCTGCTTGAACATGTTCCAGTAGCCGGTCACCGTCGAGACGAAGAACTCCGTGTCCTCCGGTGAGTCCGGGAGGTGCATCTGCTGGCCCAGCGGCGCCACCACGTCGCGGAGGAACGACACGGCGAGCACCGCCAACAGATCTTCCTTGTCGGCGTAGTAACGGTAGAACGCGGCGGGGGACCTGCCTGCCGCCGACGTGATATCGGTGAGAGTGGTGCCGTGAAATCCGCGCTCCGCGAACAGCTTCCGAGCGGACCGTTCGATGGTCTCGCGGGTCTGCAGACCCTTCGCAGTGAGTGACTCGGCCGGCACGGTGCGCTCAGCTCAGACGTCGATCGCCCGCGCGCAGCAGCGCACTTGGCAGCTCGTGGCCGACGGCCTTGCGCGCGACGGTCGCCGCGTAGATCGCCGCCTCCAGGTCGATGTCGCTGCCAATGTCGCTGTCCCGCAGCAGATACACCAGGTCCTCGGTGGCGATGTTGCCACTGGCGCCAGGGGCGAACGGACAACCGCCGAGCCCACCGACCGAGGAGTCCAGCCTCTTGACGCCTGCCGAGACGGCGGCATACGCACTGGCCAGGCCGGCGCCCCGCGTGTTGTGAAAGTGCGCGCCCAGCGGGAGGTCTCCGACGATCGGCCGCAGGAGTTCGATCAGCGTGCTCACCCGCCGCGGCGTCGTGGTGCCGATGGTATCGGCAATGGCCAACCGGTCGGCACCGATCTCCACGGCAGCGGTGGCGATGTCGAGCACCCGGCGGGGATCGGTGGGGCCGTCGAACGGGCAGTCCCACGCGGTGGCGATGATCACCTCGATGGTGGCGTCACTCTCGTGGGCGATGCGGGCGATGTCGACGATCAGGTCGGTGGACTCGGCGGTCGACCGTCCGACGTTGGCGGCGCTGTGCCCGTCGGCGGCCGAGACCACGTATTCGAGGGAGCCCATGCCCGCGGCGACCGCGCGATCCGCGCCGCCGAGGCCGGCGACCAGCGCGGAGAACTCGACGCCATGGGATTCACGGAACCGCGGCAACTCGGCGGCCAGCGCCGCGGCGTCGGCAAGGGCCGGAACCTTCGACGGCGACACGAAGGCCGTCGCCTCGACTTCCCGGACGCCGGTTGCCACGATCGCCTCGAGCAGTTCGAGCTTGGTGGACAACGGAATCGGGTCTTCGATCTGCAGCCCGTCGCGTAGGGAGACCTCGCGGATCGTGACGTGTGCGGGCAAGCTCATATGACCCCCTCAGTCCGCAACGCCTCGAGATCGGTGGCCGAGCGGCCCAAGAGGTCGCCGTACACCTCGTCGTTGTGCTGCCCAGGCTTCGACGATCCCGCGCTGCGGATCGTTCCCGGAGTCTCGGACAGCACCGGCACCACACCAGGTCCCTTCACGTTGCGCCCGATGCGCTCGTCGAAGTGGTCGGCGATCATGCCGCGGGACACCAGTTGAGGATCGGTGACGACTTCGGCGACCGTATTGATGGGGCCGCTGATCACGCCCGCTGCGCCCAGCGTGGCGATGATGTCGGCGGGCTGGCGTTCGGCTGCCCAGGCAGCGATGATCTTGTCGATCTCGTCCTGATTGCGGCCCCGGGCAACGTGATTGGCGAAGCGGCCATCGTCGGCCAGCTCGGGTTGACCCATCGCAGCGCACAATCTGCGGAAGACGGTGTCCTGGTTGGCCGCGATGACGACCCAGCTACCGTCGGCGGCCGGATAGATGTTCGACGGTGCGATTCCCTCGAGCCGGGTGCCGGACGGCCCGCGGACCACCCCACCGACGTCGTAGTCGGGAATGGTGGACTCTTGCACGGCCAGACACGCCTCGGTGAGTGCGGCGTCGACCACCTGTCCCTCGCCGGTGACCGAGCGTCGGAACAGCGCTGCGAGTGCACCCTGGGCGGCGAACATGCCCGCCAGGCTGTCGCCCAGTGACAGTGCCAGGCGTGGGGGAGGGCCACCGGGGAAGCCGTTCATGTGCCGCAGCCCGCTGGCGGCCTCGGCGACCGACGCGTAGCCGGCCTTGTGGGCCTCCGGACCCGTCTGCCCGTATCCCGACACCCGCACCAACACGATGCCCCGATTGCGGGCGCGCAGCACGTCGTAACCCAGATTCCACTTCTCCAACGTGCCGGGCCGGAAGTTCTCCACGACGATGTCGGAGCGCTCGACCAGGTCGAGGAACAGGGCGCGGCCCGCCTCGGCCCGCAGGTTCAGTGTGACGGCCTTCTTGTTGCGGGCG
>NZ_JBEVLO010000423.1:0-14811 GCF_040509115.1 Mycobacterium sp.
TGCCGCGCGGGCCCTTCCCGCGCGGGTTGTCTCCCCGTGGACCGTTCACCGAGCCTCCGCCGTTTCGTCCAGTCGTGCACCACGCGCCCAGTCGGCGGCCTTCATGAGCTTCTTCCCCTGCGGCTGGATGTCACCCAGCAGTACCGGCCGCGACGCGGTGCCGACGTAGACGCCACCCCGGTCGACACGAATGGCGTTGGGGGGCAACGGCTCATAACCGCTCACCGTCACGGGTCCCACCTTCACCCGCAGATCTCCGATCATGGTCCACGCCCCCGGGTTGGGCGTCACGGCCCGGATCCGGCGTTCGACCACCTGGGCGGGCAGGTCCCAGCGCACCCGTGCCTCCTCCACCGTGATCTTCGGTGCCACGCTCACGCCGTCGTCGGGCTGCGGCACCGCGGTCAGCGTGCCGTCGGCGATACCGTCGAGGGTCCGCTCCAACAACGTCGCACCCGAGATCGACAGGCGGCCGAGCAGATCCCCCGCGGTGTCGGTCGGTCGCACGGTTTCGGTCACCACCCCGAACACCGGTCCCGAGTCGAGGCTCGGCTCGATGCGGAACGTCGTCGCACCCGTCACCTCGTCGCCCGCGGCGATGGCCGCCTGTACTGGCGCGGCGCCGCGCCAGGCGGGCAGCAGAGAGAAGTGCAGATTGATCCAGCCGAGAGGCGGTACGCCCAGCAGCCCGTCGCGCAGGAGCGCGCCGTAGGCGACGACGGCGCAGCAGTCGGGTGCGAGATCGCGGAGTTCTCTGACGAATTCAGCGTCGTTGGGCCGCGGTGGTCGCAGCAGCGGGAGTCCCGCGTCGAGAGCCAGCTGGGCGACCGGTGACGGCGCGGGACGGCCCCGTCGACCGGAGGCAGCGTCCGGTCGGGTCAGGACCGCGATCACGTCGTGCCGGGGCGAGTCGATGAGCGCGCGCAGCGACGGCAGTGCTGGTTCGGGGGTGCCCGCAAAGATGATCCGCACGGCTATCTCGGCATCTGGTAGTACTCGCGTTCGGACACGCCGGTCATCGGCGCGACGAACATCCACGGGATGGTGGCGACGGTCTTGTTCAAGGTCGCCACCGCATCGTTGTAGTACTGGCGGGCGAACGCGAGCTTGTTCTCGGTGTCGGCCAGGTTTTCCTGCAGGTTCAGGAAGTTGTTCGACGAGTTCAGCTGCGGGTAGGTCTGACCAAGCGCCAGAACGGGTTGCAGTGCGCTGTCCAGCTCGCGTTCGGCGGCGCTGCGTTCCGCCACCGACGAACCCGTCGTCGCCGTGGTCAGCGCCGCGCGGGCGTCGGTGACGTGTTCCAGCACGCCCTTCTCGTGGGTGGCGAAGGTCTGCACCGTGTGCACCAGGCTGGGGATGAGAGCAGCCCGGCGGGTCAGCTCGACGTCGATGCCAGCCAGCGCCTCCGACACGCGGACGTCGGCGGACCGAATCTTGTTGTAGCCCAACACCATCGCGATGAGCACCCCGACCACGATCACTAGGACGATGACGAGCGATGCGCTCACCACGAACCTCCACCTCCTCCGCCGCCACCACCGCCACCGCCGCCGCTACTGGATCCACCGCCGCTGCCGGACGAGGATGACGACTGCGACGCGGTGTAGGCGCCGATCGACGACGACAACGCCGATTCGAAGCTGTCGAAATTCGGCTCGCCACCTGACCCGCTGAAACCACTTCCCGTCGTCACCGACGAGGAATGGTACCAATCCGGTTGCGGAGCAATGGCTCCCGTCGCATCCTGGTACTTCTTGGCCCACAGCGCGGCCGATCCAGCGGCAATCGCAAAGGGGATATAGGCGGTGTACAGATCCTTGCGCGCGGCGAAGTCGAACCGCGTCTCGGCCGAGTCGGTGGACAGCATGCGGTGGAATCCACCGGCCTGCGACCACAATTGGCGACCGGCCGCGGTGCGGCGAGACCCGACGCCGTCGTGCCAGGACCGCCTGGAGAGCAGGAAGAACGCCACGAAGGGCAACGCCCAGGTGGTGGCGGGGAATCCCCATCGGAAGAAGGCGCACCCGGCCAGGATCAGAGCCGACGCGTTGGCCGCCCGCACCCACAGCTCCTTGCGGCGTTTGACTACGAACCCGCCGTCCAACGCCCACTTCGTGACCGCGGCATTCATGTCGGTCTTGGCCTTGTTGAGCCGTTCGCCCGCCTTGGCGGTCTTCTTGGCCTCGAACTCGGACCCCTCGGTCATGACCCTCAGAGCCGAGCCGACGGCGACGCTGACCGGGTCGACGTCAACCCACCGAGCGCGGGCCGACCCTCGGACGGTCCACTGCTCGTCGTTGATCTGCTGCAGCGAGATCAGCCCCCGTTCGGCGAGGTAGAACAGGGTCGCGGTGAGGCCGTTCTTCGGGATGCTCTCGGTGCGGATGTACTCGGTCTGGACGGGCCCAAGACCCGTGGGCGGGCCATACTGCACGGGAAAGCCGGGGTCGGGTTCGACCGTGGTGCGGTACCAGAGGAACGCTGCCAGCGCGCCGAGGACCGTCAGCCCGATCACCCATCCGATGGCCGTCGTCGACGTGCCGAGCACGCGATCCCACCGTTGGGACCACGGCAGCTCGGCGCGCGCTGGTGTCGGGACGTCGACCGCGGCCCGCAAGGTGACCGGCGTGCGCGGGGCAAGGTTCTGCGCCGTCAGTTCCACCACGTTGCCGGTCACCGTCAGTCCCTCGCAGGCTCGTCCCTCGCCGAACCCGACCGAGCACTCGGCGCCCGGCACGTCGGCGGGCAGGGTGGCGCGAACGGTCACCCGATCTATCTCGTTGTTCCACGACGGGGCGATGACGTTCCAGTAGAAGGTGGACGTCGACTGTGGGTCACCGAAGGTGCTGGCGAAGCGCTGGCCTGCGCCGGTGCTGCCGGGGTCCAGGACGCCGCGGATCGTGTACCGCAGCTCGTAGGTGTGCGTGCCGTACGACAGGGTGCTGTCGGGGTCGCCGATCTTGGCGACCCGGAAGCGGCCCCCGGATTCCCACAGCATGTCGTACGGCACGGGTTGGCCGTCGAGCAGGATCGACGTGATCTCGGGCTGCTGCCGCACCGACGGGCTGTTCTGGTTGGCGACGTCCCAGTAGCGGAAGATGCCGTGTCGACCGGACGGGAACAGGCCTTCGATGGTCTCGACGGCATCGAGCGTGCCATCGGCGCTGACCGTGTAGTCGGCTCGATAGTCGGTGATCACGACGGGATCCTCGACCGGCCCCGGATTGGACGGACCCCCGAACAGCACCGGCCACAGCAGTCCAACGGCGATGAGGGCCAACAGGATCAGCCATCCGAAAACCCGCTTCACGCCACCTCCGCCCCGATGAGTTCGACTCACCCTATGTGCAACGGGTCGATCTGCACACGAACGGGCGGCTGGTCGTGGCGGGCACTGAACACCGTGGTCGCGCGGCGCAGCGCCGAGGCGAGGCCGAGGCCGCCGTCGCGTGGCACCCTCACGAGCATGCGGTTCACCGTGTCGTCGGGTTCGGTACCCGGTGGTCGGCGAGCCCCGGGGGGCAGGTCCACCGGACCCAGCACGGTCGCACCGTCGGGTAACTCGGCGGCGGCCAGCAGAGCCGTCACCGCCACCGGGTCGCCGTCCACGGCGGCCATGTGTACGGCGGGCGGCAGTCCGACCTCGGCCCGCTCGGCCAGCTCGGATTCGGCGTGCCCGACGGGGTCCCACCGGATCAGGGCCTGCACGGTGGGAATCGCCGACTCCGCCACGACGGCCACCACCCCACCGTCGCCGCGGTGCCGAACCAGCGCTGCAGCCGCCATCCACCGACGCAGTGCATCCTCCGAGGCCCTCAGGTCCTGCCTGCCGAGAAGCGCCCAGCCGTCCAGCAGTAGGGCGGCCCCGTAACCGCCGTCGGCCGGGGGTTCGGCGCCTGGGGTGGCTACGACGAGAGCGGGCGCGGCGGGCACACCCGACACCATTGCGTCCCCTCCTGAGGTGATCACCGTGGTGCCTGGGAAGGCCCGGCCGAGTTCCTCGGCGGTGCGGCGCGCGCCGACGACGACCGCTCGCACCGTGTCCGAACCGCAACGCGCGCAACGCAATGCGGCCTCGGTGCGGCCACACCACCGGCACACCGCGCCCGACGCGTCCCGATCCGGCAACGACATCGGGCCGGTGCAGTGCCTGCATCGGGCGATCGCGCGGCACTTGCCGCACGCCAGCGCGGGAACGTAACCCCGCCGCGGCACCTGTACCAGAACCGGGCGGTCCGACCTCAGCGCGACTCGGGCCGCGTCGAGCGCCATCGTGGGCAGCCGCGCGGTGTGGGAGGCGGCGTCCCGCTCCTGGGTGAATCCGCTGTCGTCGAGCGCGATGACGCGCGGGGTCCGGGTGCGCACCACCGGCCGCGTCGCCACCAGGTCGTGGGCCCACTTGCTGGCCACCAGCGCCTGCGCCTCGGCGGTCCTGGCGTAGCCGCCGATCAGGCAGGCGCACCTGAGTTGATGCGCGCGAAGCATCGCGATCTCACGGGCGTGTGGGTAGGGGGCGCGCGGTTCGGCGAGCGTGTCGTCGCCGTCGTCCCACACGATCACCAGGCCGAGATCGGCCACCGGCGCGAACACCGCGCTGCGCGTGCCGATCACGAACCTGGCCTGCCCGCGCAGCACCGACAGCCACCGGCGATACCGCTGGGACGGGCCAAGCCCGGCGGACAGCGCGACAACGGCCGCCTCGTCGACGTGGCGTAGCGCAGCTTCGTGCAGGGCGTCGACGTCGCGCTGATCGGGGACCACGGCGAGCGCCGAACGGCCGGAGGCGACGACGACGGCGGCGGCCTCGGCGAGTCGGTCCGGCCAGGACTCCCCAGGAAGCGCCTGCCAGACGGCGCGCGCGGCGCGGCCCTCAGCGAGTGCGTCGAGGTACTGCTCCCCGCGGGCGTATCCGGCCCACTCCGTCGGGTCGACCGGCCTCGCAGTGGCTTGAGGCAGCTCGGGGGGTGCTTGTTTCTCGACGGTGGCGTGCCTCGGCGGCACCGCGAGTCGCAGCACGTCTGCCCTGGTGCCCGCGTACCGGGCGGCGACGGCGTCGACGAGGCGACGGACGTCGGGGGTCAGCACCCGTTCACTGGAGACCACCCGGTCCAGCCAGCCCAGTTTTCCGACGTGGTCGGTGTCCGAACGCCTTTCGAGGACGAAGGCGTCGACGAGTCGGCCGTGGAAGCGGACCTTCACGCGGACGCCGGGTTGCGCGTCGTCGGATTGCTCGGCGCGCACCAAGTAGTCGAATTCGCGGTCGAGGTGAGGCACCGTCAGCATCGGCAGCACCCGAGCGATCGGCTCGTGCTCGGCGGCCTGCGCGGACTTGCTCACCCGGCTGGTGTAGCAGAGCGTTCCGACGTGCCCTTCGTCGACGAAGGGCGACCCCGCCCGAAGAAGAACCCTGCGGTGATCAACAGCAGCGACAACGCGTACGCCCACCAGATCGGCACGGCGAGGACCTCGGACCGCAGGACGAACTTGCCGATCCCGATCATCCCGTCCGACACCGCGAAGCAGACCGCACCCAGCGCGGTCCAGGGGGTCGGCAGGTCGGCCACCAGGGCGGCGCACACCATCGCGCCGAGCACAGCGATGTACAGCGTGACCGGAACCGCCATGCCCTCGGCGATCAGATGGGGCCAGAACCACACCAACAACGCCACGCATGCCACGGCCATCGCCAATGCGGCGGCGAATCGCGGAGCCGACTTGGTGGCGAGCGGGAGCAGCGCGGCGAGGAAGCAGAGGTGAGCGATGAGGAAGGCGCCGAGGCCGAGCACGAACGACGGAGCCCACCAGGGCATTGCGAGCAGGTAGTCACCCGCCGCGGAGAACACCAGGGCGCCGACCAGCCACCGGCGCTCCCTTGCAACCCGATGCCCGAGGGCGGCGACGGCGAGCACCACCGCGGTCAGCGCCTTGACGACGGGTTGCAGCGAGAACCGGCCCGTGAGCTCGGCCCCCGCGGGGAGTCCGACCGCCGTGCCGACGAGGAACAGGCCGTAGCCCGCGCCGACGACGGCGGCGGCAGCCCAGAGCAGTTGGATGCGTCGCGGTGCGTACGGTGTCTCCATGTCCGCCGACGAGGCTCCCGCCAGCCGTTCACCGCTCGATCCCATCCTGGAGAAGGTACTGGAAGCCGCTCCGTTCCAGTTGACGACCGACGGCGGCGCGGAGGCCAGCAGGCAAAGGTTCCGTGACCTTCCTCGATTTCCGCTGCACCCGGAGGTCAAGACCGAGGACCGGACGATCGACGGACCAGCTGGGCCGATCCCAATTCGGTTGTACTGGCCACTCGACGCGGGTGAAGACCCCCTGCCCGTCGTGGTGTTCATCCACGGTGGCGGGTGGGTCGTCGGCGACCTCGACACCTATGACAACGCGGGCCGTCAGCATGCGGTGGGGGCCGATGCCCTCGTCGTGTCGGTGGATTATCGGCTCGCCCCCGAACACCCCTACCCCGCTGCGGTCGATGACGTGTGGGCGGCCACCCAGTGGGTGGCCACCCACGCCGCAGAACTGGGTGCAGATCCGGATCGCCTTGCGGTGGCCGGTGATTCGGCCGGCGGCAACCTGGCGGCGGTCATGACACTCCTGGCGCGCGACGCCGGTCGGCCGAAGATCCGGTTCCAGTTGCTGTGGTACCCGGCGACGGCCTTGGACCCGACGCTGCCGTCGTTCGCCGAGAACGCCGACGCGCCGATCCTGACCGCGGAAGGGGCGTCGGGACACTCCCGGTTGTACATCGGCGCCGCGGACATGAAGGACCCGCCCGCGACTCTGGTTCCTGCGCGCGCCGCGTCGTTCGCGGGGTTGCCACCCGCCTACGTCGCCGTCGCGGGCCATGACCCACTGCGCGACGACGGCAAGAACTACGGCGACCTGCTGGCCGCTGCGGGGGTGCCCGTCGAAGTGCACGACGCGACGGGCCTGGTGCACGGCTACCTCGGCTTCGACGGCGTCGTGCCGGCGGCGACCGATGCCGTTCACCGCGCCTTGGCGGCGCTCAAGGCTGCGCTGCACCCGGCGCGATGACCGAGCGCGTCGTGCTAGACGTCCGCTCCCCTCGGGAGTGGGAGGCCTGGCTGGAGGGCAACCACGACACCGCGACCGAGATCTGGGTGCGGCTGTTCAACAAGGCATCCTGGGGCAGGAGCGAAGCGACCGGGGGTGCGCCGGGCAGCGTCCCGCTGTCCTACAACGACTCGGTGGAGATCGCGCTGTGCTTCGGCTGGATCGACAGCCTGGCCCGTGGCCACGACGAGGTATCGCGGATTCAGCGGTTCAGTCCGCGCAAGCCCAAGAGCGCCTGGTCGAAGTCGAACGTCGAACGGGTGCAACGGCTCATCGACGCGGGCCGGATGCGCGAGCCGGGGCTGCGCCAGGTCGAGGCCGCCAAGGCCGACGGCAGGTGGCCGTCCTAGACGGTACCCGTGGTACCGGATACCCGCGCCGAGGCGTACCTTTGGTCGCAGTGAGCGGTTGAATCGGGGGGTAGGACGTGGCATCCGAGCAACAGCCGGCCTTTCACACGCTGATCGTCGGAGCCGGCTTCTCCGGCATCGGCACGGCGATCCAGCTCGACAAGGCCGGCCTTGGCGACTACCTGATCGTCGAGGCGGGTGAGCAACCCGGCGGCACCTGGTACTGGAACACCTATCCCGGTATCGCCGTGGACATTCCGTCATTCTCGTATCAGTTTTCGTTCGAGCAGAGCGCCGACTGGTCCCGCACCTACGCGCCGGGTCGCGAGCTCAAGGACTACGCCGAGCGGTGCGTCGACAAGTACGGTCTGCGGCGCAGGATCCGGTTCGCCACCGCGGTGGTCGCGGCAAGCTTCGACGCCGACGAGAATCGGTGGCGGATCGACTTGAACACCGGTGAGTCGTTGACGGCGCGATTCCTCGTCAACTGCACCGGCCCCCTGACGGTGCCCAACCTTCCCGACATCGACGGCGTCGACGGCTTCGCCGGGGTCACCATGCACACGGCGCGGTGGGACCACTCGCAGGACTTGGCGGGCAAGCGGGTCGCGATCATCGGGACGGGCGCCTCGGCGGTCCAGGTGATCCCCGAGATCGCCCCGATCGTGGAGCGGTTGACGGTGTTTCAGCGGACCCCGATCTGGTGCCTGCCGAAGCTGGACGTACCCCTGCCTGCACCCGCGCGGCGGCTGATGCACCTCCCCGGCGGCAAGGTGATCCAGCGCGTGCTCAGCCAGGCCTACGTCGAGTTGACCTTCACCATCTCCGCGCAGTACTACACCGTGTTCCCGCTGGCCAAGCGCGCCGAGAAGATGGGAAGGGCGTACCTCAAGCGTGAGGTACGCGACCCCGTGGTGCGGGACAAGCTGACGCCGCGCTACGCCGTCGGCTGCAAGCGCCCGGGGTTTCACAACACCTACCTGTCGACGTACAACCGCGACAACGTCGAACTGGTGACCGAGCCCATCGCCGGGGTGACCGGCTCCGGTGTCGCCACCACTGATGGCTCCATCCGCGACGCCGACGTGTTGATCCTCGCGACCGGCTTCAAGGTGATGGACGTCGACAACCTGCCGACCTTCACGGTCACGGGCTTGAAGGGCCAGACGCTGAGCCGTTTCTGGACCGAGCGCCGACTGCAGGCCTACGAGGGCGTGAGCATCCCCGGCTTCCCGAACTTCTTCAACGTGATGGGGCCGTATGGCTACGTCGGTTCGTCGTTCTTCGCGCTGATCGAGACACAGACCCACCACATCCTGCGGTGCATCAAGAGGGCTTCCGAGTCGAAGGCGACCCGCGTCGAGGTGTCCCAGGCAGCCAACGACCGCTTCTTCGCCGAGATGATGCGCAAGAGGCACCGCCAGATCTTCTGGCAGGACAGTTGCAGCCTGGCCAACAGTTACTACTTCGACCAGAACGGCGACGTGCCGTTGCGGCCCACCACGACGCTGGAGGCGCAGTGGCGGAGTCGGCGGTTCCCCCTCGACGACTACGAATTCACCGGATAGCTCTGTAATGGCTCAGAACTGCACCCCTCTGGTCAGGGCGCCGTCGACCACCAGGTTGGTGCCCGTGATGAAGCTCGCTGCCGAGCTACTAAGGAAGACAACGGCATTGGCGACCTCCTGCGGTGTCGCCATCCGACCCGTCGGGTTCAGGTCGAGTGCGGTCTTGAACAGTTCGGGGTCGTTCTCCTCGATCGACGGCCACACCCCGCCGGGGAAGTAGGTGTTGCCGGGACTGACCGTGTTGGCCCGCACTCCCCTGCTCGCGAGGTTGAACGCCACGCCCTGGGTGTAGTGGATGATCGCGGCCTTCATCGTGCCGTACGGCCCCGAGGCGAAGTCGATCTCGCGACCCGACACACTAGAGATCGTGACGATGGATCCCGACCCGCTCTCCAGCAGGTGAGGTAGGGCGGCTTCGACGAGACCTACGGTGCCCATCAGGTCGACGTCGAAGCTGGCCCGCCAGTTCTCCTGACTCTCGGGAATGGCAAGGGCGCTGACGTTGGCCACGACGCCGTCGATGCCGCCGAGTGCCTTTGCACTGTCCTCGACCCACTTCTGCAGCGCCGCGCCATCTCCCACGTCGACGGCGGAGCCGATCGCCGTGGCGCCGGCGGCCTTGAGTTCGTTCTCCGCGGCGGCGACGGCGTCGCCGGTCCTGGCGCAGTACGCCACCGCAGCGCCCTCGGCGAGCAATCCGTCGACCACCGCGCGGCCGATGCCGCGGGTCCCTCCCGTCACCAGGAATCGCTTGCCCGTCAACCCGAGTTCCACTATGCCTCCACTACGTCGTCAGCCTGGTCGATCGATCAGTATGTGATGGTGCCGAGAGTTCGTGCCGAGCTTCGCATTTCGTCGTGCATGCCGCCGTAGGCCGGTGCCGGGGGCAACAGCCGCTTGTCGATCTTGGTGACGGCACTGTAATTGGTGTCGACCACGTTGGCGATGGGCACCTGCGAGATCTGGGTCAGCAGCTGGTAGGCGTCGAGCGGGTCGAGGCCGAAGAGTTCGCCGAGCCAGCCGATCATCTCCACCTGGCTTGCGCGCCAAGCTTCTTCGAGCGGCCGACCGGAGCCGATGCACATCAGATGGGTGTCGTTCTCCAGCCTTGGCCACGCCGGTCCGCCACCCTTGATCAATTCGACGATCGCCGTGACGTTCATGGCGCCCTCGACCGCCGTCCCGCAGGATTCGCCTTCCCCCTGCCGATAGTGCCCGTCGCCGAGCGAGAACAGCGCACCCTCGACGTTGACCCGCAGGTAACACGTTGCGCCCGCCGCCATTTCGGGGCTGTCCATGTTCCCGCCGAAGTAGTCCGGCACCAGCGAGGTGCGGACCTCCCGCCGGGCGGGCGCGACGCCGACCGTGCCGAGCATCGGATTGGCGGGCAGGCGCACCTGAAAATCGCTGGCCAGGGCCGAGAAGCCCAGCGTTTCCGTGCCTGCGTCGTAGTCGTAGACGTAGGTACGCTCCGGCAGCGCCGCCTGCAGCGTCGGGCTGACGGGAACGCTGGTCAGGCCACCGAAGAACGGGATCAGCGTCGAGGCGCCCCAGGTCCGCGCCGGCGTCAGGTCGACCAGGTGAACGACCAGCGTGTCACCGGGCTGGGCGCCCTCGATCCAGAACGGACCGGTCTGCGGGTTGAGGTCCTCGGTGTTCAACGCGGTGCTGGCGACGTCGTCCCTACTGGTGATGCGGCCGCCGTAGGCATCCTCGGTCCACAGCGTCAGGGCCGTGCCCGGTTTGATTCGCATTACCGCGGGGGCGCCACCGAAGGTATAGGCCAGCTGGTCGACCGTCGGGATGAAGGTCACGTGTTCCATGGCCCCCATCCTGGTGGAAGCGCCCGCCGACCGCGATGCGAATCGACCGCCTGCCGTTAGACGGAGGCCTTGAGGTCGTCGACCTTGTCGAGGCGCTCCCACGGCAGGTCGACGTCGGTGCGACCGAAGTGACCGTACGCGGCCGTCGGCGCGTAGATCGGACGCAGCAGGTCGAGGTCGCGGACGATCGCGCCGGGGCGCAGGTCGAACACCGACGAGATGGCCTTCTCGATGCGTGCGGGGTCGACGGTCTCGCTGCCGAAGGTCTCCACGAACAACCCGACGGGGGCCGCCTTGCCGATCGCGTAGGCCACCTGGACCTCGATGCGCTCCGCGAGGCCCGCTGCGACCACGTTCTTGGCCACCCAGCGCATCGCGTACGCGGCAGAACGGTCGACCTTTGACGGATCCTTGCCGGAGAAGGCGCCGCCGCCGTGGCGGGCCCAGCCACCGTAGGTGTCGACGATGATCTTGCGGCCCGTCAGGCCGGCGTCACCCATGGGCCCGCCGAGCACGAACTTGCCGGTCGGATTGACCAGTAGCCGGAAGTCGGAGGTGTCCATGGTTTCGTGCGCGAGGTCGCCGAGCACGGTGTTGACGACCTTCTCCCGGATGTCCGGGGTCAGGGTGCCGTCGAGGTCGATGCCGTCGGCGTGCTGCGTCGAGAGCACGACGGTGTCGAGGCGGACCGGGGTGGTGCCGTCGTACTGCACGGTGACCTGAGTCTTGCCGTCGGGCCGCAGGTAGCCGAGCACGCCGTTCTTGCGCACCTCGGTCAGTCGGCGCGCGAGCCGGTGAGCCAGCGCGATGGGGAGCGGCATCAGCTCGGGAGTGTCCTTGATGGCGTACCCGAACATCAGGCCCTGGTCACCGGCGCCCTGGGCGTCCAGCGGATCGCCCGCACCCTCGACACGCGCCTCGTGCGCGGTATCCACGCCTTGGGCGATGTCGGGTGACTGGGCACCAATGCCGATGTTGACGCCGCAGGTCTCCCCGTCGAAGCCCTTCTCAGACGAGTCGTAGCCGATGTCCAGGATGCGCGAGCGCACGGTCTTTGGGATGTCGGCGAACGCTTCCTTGGCCAGGGTGGTCACCTCGCCGACGACGTGCACCTGACCGGTGGTCACCAGCGTCTCGACGGCCACGCGGGACTTGGGGTCCTGCGCGAGAAGCGCATCGAGCACCGAGTCACTGATGGCGTCGCAGATCTTGTCGGGGTGTCCCTCTGTCACCGATTCACTGGTAAACAGCCGACCTTTGCTCACGATGTCATCCCTTCCAAAAGCTTAGTCAAGCAAATCATATTGATGCCCTGTCGCAGCCAAGCGTCTGTCGGCTGCGTGCGCAACACTTATGCGCAGTGTCTTGCGGTGGTGCCCGTCACCCGCCGCGGTTTCCGAGGAACGCCACGATCGCGTCGACGATACGGCTCGACATCAAAGTCTTCGAACCGTGCTCCAGTGCGACGTCGTTGCCGTCCGCCGCCAGCAGCCAGCCGTCGTTGTTGTCGACCTCGAACGCCCGCCCGTCGCCGACTGCGTTCACGACCAACAGGTCGCAGCCCTTGCGCTGCAATTTCGCGCGCGCGTGGAAGAGCACGTCGCCGTTGGCGTCGCCCGTCTCGGCGGCGAATCCGATGATGGCGCGCATCTTGGGCAGCTGGCCGTCCAGCCGCGCCCGGACCGCACCGGCGAGCACGTCGTCCGTGCGGGTCAGTTCGATGACGGGCGCGCTGTTCTCGGCGCCGGGCTCTTGGGACTTCTTGATCTTGCTGGTGGCGACGTGGGTGGGCCGGAAGTCGGCGACGGCGGCGGCCATCACCAGCACGTGGGCGGCGGGGGCGTGCTTGGACACCGCGTCCTGGAGCTGGCTGGCCGATCCGATGTGCACGACCTCGACGCCTGCGGGGTCGACGAGACCGGCGGTGTTTCCGGCAATCAGGGTGACCTCGGCGCCGCGCTGCGCGGCGACGCGCGCCATGGCGTAGCCCTGCTTGCCGGAACTGCGGTTGCCGATGAAGCGCACCGGGTCGAGTGGTTCACGCGTCCCACCGGCCGTGACGAGGACCTTCACCCCTGCGAGGTCGTAGGGCAGCGCATCGGGCCGGTCCAGAAGCAGCTGCGCGAAGGTGGTGATCTCCTCCGGCTCGGGTAGCCGGCCCGCGCCGCTATCGGATCCCGTGAGGCGTCCCGATGCCGGTTCGAGCACGATGTTGCCGCGGCGGCGAAGCGTTTCGACGTTGGCCACCGTTGCGGGGTGCAGCCACATCTCGGTGTGCATCGCGGGCGCGAACAGGACCGGACATCGCGCGGTCAGCAGGGTCGCGGTCAACAGGTCGTCGGCGCGTCCCGCAACGGCACGTGCCAGCAGGTCCGCGGTGGCGGGAGCGACGACCAGGAGGTCGGCTTCCTGTCCGATGCGGACGTGGGGTACCTCGTCGACGTCCTCGAAGACCCCAGTCCGGACCGGCTGACCGGACAGCGCCTCGAACGTCGCTGCACCAACGAACCGCAAGGCCGACTCGGTGGGTACGACCCGAACCGAATGGCCCGCTTCGGCGAGCTGGCGGACCACCGTGCACGCCTTGTAGGCCGCGATGCCGCCCGCAACGCCCACGACCACCCGCTTGCGCTCGCTCACGTGTGCTCGTCGCCCGAGAGACGCATCGCTGCCCCGACCTCGACCTGCACCCTAGGCGGGCTTAGCCTTCGCCTTCGGAGTGCTCGAGGAGGTCGCCGTGAATCTCGCGCATCGCGATCGACAGCGGCTTCTCCTGCAGACCCGGCTCAACCAGTGGGCCGACGTACTCCAGAATGCCGTCGCCAAGCTGGTTGTAGTAATCGTTGATCTGGCGGGCGCGCTTGGCGGCGTAGATCACCAGCGCGTACTTGCTGGAGGCGCGGGACAGCAACTCGTCGATCGGCGGGTTGGTGATGCCCAGCGGCGTGTCGTAGGCGTTGGCGGCGTCGGAGTCGGGGCTCTCGACAGGGATGGTCACGAAGTAGTCTCCTGGCGTTTTTCTTGAGGGCTAGCTAGCTGCTCTTATCGGTCCGCGCCGCATCCGGCGAATCGGCCACCAGCAAGGATACCAATTCTGAGCAGGCGAATTCCAATTGGCCGTTGACGACGACCACGTCGAAGTGATCCTTGGCAGCCAGCTCGTCGCGTGCGGTGGCCAGCCGACGGGCTCTCACCTCGGCCGTCTCGGTGCCGCGACCGACGAGGCGGGCCTCCAACGCCTCCCAGCTGGGAGGCGCGAGGAACACCGTCACTGCCTCGGGAATGGCGGCCTTCACGGACTGGGCGCCTGCCAGATCGACCTCGATGAGGACCGGCAGTCCAGCGCGCGCGGCCGCCCTGACCGGGTCGGCCGGGGTGCCGGAGCGGTGCAGACCGCGGTGGATCTCCGCCCATTCGAGGAGCGCACCGTCGTCGATCAGCCGTTGAAACTCCTCCGCCGAGACGAACGAATAGTCAACGCCGTCCACCTCGCCGGGGCGGGGCGCCCTGGTGGTTGCCGAAACGCTGAAGTACAGGTTGGGCACTCGGTCGCGCAGGCAACGCACCACGGTCGACTTGCCGACGGCAGATGGACCGGACAGCACGACAATTCGACTCATCGCTATCCGCCGTCCGGTCCCCCGCCGGCACTAATCTGCCGTGAAGTCGAACTTTTCCAGCAGGGCCTTGCGCTGACGATCACCCAGTCCGCGCAGACGGCGGGTCGGTGCGATCTCCAGCTCGGTCATGATCTCCTGCGCCTTGACCTTGCCGACCTTCGGCAATGCCTCGAGAAGCGCTGAGACCTTCATCTTGCCCAAGACCTCGTCGCTCTCGGCGTCCTTGAGGACCTGCTTGAGGTTGGTGCCGCCGCGCTTGAGTCGATCCTTCAATTCAGCTCGCGCTCGACGTGCGGCAGCAGCCTTCTCCAACGCTGCCGCGCGCTGTTCGTCGGTCAACTGGGGAAGGGCCACGGGTTCCTCCGTCTCT
>NZ_JBEVLO010000424.1:0-6469 GCF_040509115.1 Mycobacterium sp.
GGTCCGAGGAACAGGAACGAGCCGGTGGGCCGGTTCGGATCGGCGACGCCTGCCCGGCTCCGCCGGACCGCATCGGACACCGCTTGGACGGCAGCTTTCTGGCCGACGACCCGCTTGCCGAGTTCGTCCTCCATCCGCAGCAGCTTCGCGGATTCCCCTTCGAGCATGCGGCCCGCGGGGATGCCGGTCCAGGCCGCCACCACCTCGGCGATGTCGTCGGGCCCGACCTCTTCCTTCAGCATCACGTCGGTCTGAGCTTGGGCGGTGGGCAGCGCCGCGTCGAGCTTCTTCTCGATCTCCGGGATGCGGCCATAGCGCAGCTCTGCGGCCTTGGCCAGGTCGCCGTCGCGTTCGGCGCGGTCGGATTCACCGCGAAGGGTGTCCAGCTGCTCCTTGAGCTCGCGCACGACGTCGATGGCGTTCTTCTCGTTCTGCCACCGAGTCGTCAGCTCAGCGAGTTTCTCCTTGTGGTCGGCCAGTTCCGAACGGAGCTTGACCAGCCGGTCCTTGGACGCGTCGTCGGACTCCTTGGCCAGTGCCATCTCCTCGATCTCGAGGCGACGCACCACCCGCTCGACCTCGTCGATCTCGACGGGCCGGGAGTCGATCTCCATGCGCAGCCGCGACGCGGCTTCGTCGACGAGGTCGATGGCCTTGTCGGGCAGGAAGCGCGACGTGATGTAGCGGTCGGACAGCGTGGCCGCGGCGACCAGTGCCGAGTCGGTGATCCGCACACCGTGGTGCACCTCGTAGCGGTCCTTGAGACCACGAAGGATGCCGACGGTGTCGTCGACGGAGGGCTCGCCGACCAGGACCTGCTGGAAACGGCGCTCCAGGGCGGCGTCCTTCTCGATGTACTTGCGGTACTCCTCGAGGGTCGTCGCGCCGACCATCCGCAGCTCGCCGCGGGCCAGCATCGGCTTGATCATGTTGCCCGCGTCCATCGCCGACTCGCCGGAGGCGCCTGCACCCACGATGGTGTGCAGCTCGTCGATGAACGTGATGACCTGGCCCGCCGAGTTCTTGATGTCGTCGAGGACGGCCTTGAGGCGTTCCTCGAACTCACCGCGGTACTTCGCGCCTGCGACCATGGAGCCGAGGTCCAGGGATACGACGGTCTTGTCGCGCAGGCTCTCTGGCACGTCGCCCGCAATGATGCGCTGGGCAAGGCCCTCCACGATGGCGGTCTTGCCGACGCCGGGCTCGCCGATCAGCACGGGGTTGTTCTTGGTGCGCCTGCTCAACACCTGGACGACGCGCCGGATCTCGGTGTCACGCCCGATGACGGGGTCGAGCTTGCCTTCCCGCGCTGCGGCGGTGAGGTCGGTGGAGTACTTCTCCAGCGCCTGATACGTCGACTCCGGGTCGGGGCTTGTCACACGGGCGCTGCCGCGGACCTTGGTGAAGGCATCACGAAGCGCCTGAGGCGACGCGCCGTGGTTGGTCAGTAGCTTGGCGACCTCCGACTGCCCGGTGGCGAGGCCGACGAGCAGGTGTTCGGTGGACACGTACTCGTCGTCCATCTCGGTGGCGAGCTGCTGGGCGGCGGTGATCGCGCCGAGCGATTCCGACGACAGTTGCGGCTGCGAACTCGAGCCGCTGACGCTGGGAAGTCGACCGACCAGGCGATCGGCCTCGTTGCGAATGGTCGCGGGCTCGACACCGACCGCCTCGAGTAGGGGTGCGGCGATGCCGTCGTTTTGGGTCAGCAACGCCATCAGCAAGTGGGCGGGGGTGATCTGGGGGTTGCCTGCGGCGGTCGCCGCCTGCAATGCCGACGTCAACGCCGCCTGGGTCTTCGTGGTCGGGTTGAACGAGTCCACGACGCCTCTCTTTCTTCAGGGGAAATGTTTCTCGCTGGGTGCAACGCAGTCAAGGTTGAGTCTGTTCCGCTCAACTCTAGCGGATTTTCCCGCGAGCGTTGTCAGTTGGCTCGTCAGCTGGCGTAGTCCCAGAACTGCAGCCAGTGCACCGTCGCGAACACCGCCAGCGTCACGGCATAGCCGACGACGATGATCGCAGCGCCAGCCAGGCTGACCCGCGAGTCGGCGCCGTCGACCGGATCCAGCCAACGCTTGAACGGCTTCGTCACCGAGGGCATCAGCCACCACTGCAGCGCCGACACGCTCACGATCTGGCTGACCCACAATGCCAGCCACGGCTCGGCGCCTGCCCGGTCCAGGATGGGGCCGAAGAATCGCGACAGCACCATCACCGTCGGATACAGCACGAGGAGCACCAACATCGCCGACTTCCAGTTCGGCGTCATCAGCGTGCGGCCGTCCTGCACCCGCACCGTGGTGGCGAACGGCGTCGTGCTCGAGACCGCCGAGAAGCCCTTGGTGAGACTCGACCGCAGCCCAGGCAGCGCCAGATCGCGCTCGTGCGAGCGCAACCACGCCGCCAACTGTTCGGGTGTCCGGAACCTCAGCATCGACAACCAGTCACCGCCCGTCGTCGAGGGTGGCAGCAGAACCGTGCCCTCGTAGCCGGGGAACTTCGAGCTGGCACCGATCAGTCGGTCCTGCACTACGCGGAAGTCGGATTCCTTGCCATCGGCGACGCTGTGCAGGAACGCGCTCACGCCCGGCGGCGCTTCGATGTCCTCACCGAGGATCAGGTCGCCACTGCGGCTCCAAAAACCGCGGGATTGACCGTCTTTGAGCACCGCCCGCCGCTGCGCACTGTCGAGCCAGGCATGCAGGGAGTCGTCACCGTCGAAGGTCACCGCAAGGGCCCAGTCGAATTCGGCGTCGTGGATGGACACCGCGCTCGAGGTGAACCCGTCGGCGCCCCGCGCGGACGCGGTCAGCTCGGACAGCCAACCGTCGAAGCCGTCGACGTCGGTCACCGGATGGAAGATCGTCACTGCCGTGACCGCGCCGCCCTGCCTGCTCATGATGTCTACGCCTGCAACGACTTGACTCGACGTCCCTGAACGTAGACCTCGGCGATCGAACTCTCCCGAAGACCCATCAGCAGGGCGAACAACGTCTGGTCGCGCGCCAGGTCGGCGTCGTCGGCGCGCACGGCGTTGGCCAGCGAGCCCTTCAACGCATCCGCGGGTTCGACGACCACGAAGTCAGCCTCCTTGCCGGTGTCGAAGTTGCCGAACCGGTTCTCCATGTCCAGGGCACGGGCGCCGGCCAGCGTTCCGATGAATAGCATCTCCGCCGGATGCAACGAGATGCCCGCCGCGCCGTCCTCACCGATGTGTTGCTTGAAGGCGTCGCCGAGGACGCGTGGGATCAGCCACTCGTCACCGCCGCCGAAATCGGTACCCGCAGAGATGTTCACGCCTGAGGCGACCGTGCGCTTCCACGGCATGGTGCCTGAGCCGAGGAACAGCTGCGAAACCGGGCAGTGCGAGATCGACGTACCGGTTTCGGCCATCCGCTCGAGCTCGACGTCCTGGCAGTGCACGCAGTGGGCGAGGATGGTCCGCTTGCCGAGCAGGCTCTTGCCGCCGACCACCGAACCCGGCAGGAACTTTCCGTCGTACGTGTCGAGGTACGAATTCACTTGATACGCCTGCTTGGTGCCGTCCACCTCGCCGGTGACGGGCCGGTTGTTCTCGTTGAGGTGGCTGTGCACGTAGACACCGCGGTCCCTGTACTCGTCGTACAGCTCGCCCAGGTTCTTGAGCGTCTCGGTGGTCACCGACAGCGAGAACCGGGGAACGATCGCGACGTGCAGCAGCGCGGTGTCGACGTCACCGGTGTCGGCGGCGTGCCACTTGTCGATCTCCGCCCTGGTGAGACGGATGGCTTCCTCCTCCGAGGTCATCAACGGTCGTGCGGTGTCGCCGCCGACGGTCTGGATGCCGCGCCCACTCACGATGCGCAACCCCGCCTCCTTCGTACGCTCGAACAGGGCGTCCTGTGCGTGCGGAAAGGCCGACCCGAACACCATGGCCGCCGTGGTCCCCGCTGCGACGCGGCGGTTGCAGAATTCGACGGCGGCTTGCTTGGCGAACTCCGGATCGGCGAACCTGCTCTCCGAGGGAAAGATGCACAGCGTCAACCACTCCAGTAGCTGACCGCCGCCATAGGAGTCGCCTGCGTAGGTCTGGGGAAAGTGGATGTGGGTGTCGACGAAACCGGGCAGCAGGTATCCCGGCCGATGGTCATGCACCGTGGCCGAGCCGTGCTCGGTCGGGACGTCCTCGCGCTCACCGCAATACACGATCCGACCATCGCCGTCGATCACCAAGGCCCCGTCCGGAATCGACACCAGGGCTTCGGCCGCCCCGGTCACCAGCGGGTCGCCCGCGACGTGGAAGACGTGGCCCAAATGAACGTCGCTTGGCATGTGCGGCTCCTTCGTCGTGCGTCGTGGTGGCGTGCGTGCCGATCATGCGGGTTCATCCAGCCTCGTTCGCGCACCCGACTCGAAGTCGTCCAAACCCACAGCGCGAATGCGACGGTGCCGCAAGCGATGTACGTCCGCCCAGAGGCTTCTGGGACCGTTCGGGTTGCACGCCGACCACCGCCATCGACTCGCTCACGATGAGATGGCAGCCAGCGCTCACGATACCGCCGATGAGCCCGAGGTTACGGCTGAAGCGCTCCGGCGGGCCGTCGTACGCGATCAGCTCAACAGGACGTCGTCGATCGATGAGTTCACGCCGGGCAGACCTGACCCGTAGAGCGATCGTCGCGGAGTCACGCCAGAGTCGGGACCGCTCGCCTCTCCGACGAACGGCGACATGCTGCCGCGTCGGAATGAACGTCTCCGAGCACCGGCCTGCGACTGCTCAAATCCGAGCTCCGCCACGCGCGATGCGGCGCAGCGCCAGCATGCACGCAAAAATATTGCCGCCCTTATAGTTCCGTCCAAGCCGGTGCCGTTGATCAGTTGGCCACCGGCTTCTTGACGGTGTCGAGGTTGACGGTGCCCCCGATGCGCCGGCAAACTTACTGGGAATTGGCGTTTCTACATTCTGCTGTCACGTCCGGCGACCACGTTCGCTTGCTAAGTTGACGCGGTGCTAACCGAACTGATCCCCTTGGCGCTGGTGGTCGCCTTGTCGCCGTTGTCGATCATTCCGGCGGTGCTGGTACTGCGTTCGCCGACTCCGCGACCTACGGGACTGGCGTTCCTGATCGGCTGGGTCATTGGACTCGCCGTGTTGACGCAGATCTTCGTCGAACTGTCCAGCCTGCTCGGCGGCGGGCTCGACAGGCCGCCGAGTTGGGCGGCGTACGTCCGCATCGTCGCAGGCGCCGCCTTGATCGTGTTCGGCGTCTACAAGTGGCTTACCCGAAAGCGCTCAGAGCACTCACCCAAGTGGATGAGCAGCTTCGCCAAGATCACCCCGGCCCGTGCGTTCGTCACCGCGATGGTCCTCGTTGCCGTCAATCCGAAGGTGCTGTTCATGTGCGCCGCAGCGGGTTTGGCGATCGGGACTGAGGGAGTGGGCCGTTCCGGCGCCTTCCTTGGCCTCGCCTACTTCGTGGCGGTCGCCGCGTCCACCGTGGTCCTGCCGGTGCTGGCGTACGCGGTGTCCGGCGATCGGCTCGATCGACCGCTTCAGCGGCTCGGCGCCTGGATGGAGGCCCAGCACGCCACCCTCGTCGCGGCCATCCTCGTCGTTCTCGGTGTTCTGGTGTTGTACAAGGGCATCCACGGGCTCTGACTCAGATCTCCGGTAGCCAGGGCGCGCTTCAGGTAGCTGGCCAGGGCGGGATGACATTTCTCACGACGTCCGATTGACGTGCCACTCTGCGGAGGAGTGCCGAATGTCTTCGATTGCCCACGGCTCTGGGTAGCGGTGATGGAGCATCACTCCTACGTTGAGTGAGCTGGCGACTGTGTACCGGCGCCGAAGGGGGAACACGTGGTGGAGCTGACGTCGTTCTGGCGCTACCAGTTGCTGGGCCGTGGCGCGCGCACGGTGTGGCGGTCCCATGACACCGTCACCGACCGCGGCGAGATCGACGGGCGGCTCGTCGCCAGCATGCACGCCGCGCCCAAAGCAATGCCCCCGGTGCAACTCGGTCACTCGCCAACCTCGTACCGACACGTCCCAATCGAGGCGTTCCTGGTACCCAGTCAGGAGTCGTCCCCTCTCGACGAATCACTCCGACACGGCCACTGCGGGGCTCCCCACGGCCGGTTGAGTCCACTACGCCGCCCCGCCAGGCGTCATTGCAAGGTTCCACGCAAGAGCGAACCGATGGGGCCTTGCGAGTTGACGTGGGTCCCACGATGGTGAACCGGTCGTTCAACCCCTTGGCGATCGGTGCCGCAGGCGTCCTGGTCGTACTGGTAGCAGCGATATCGCTCTGGCGGCCATGGCAGGACACGTCGTCGGTTGCGCAAACTCCGGTCGACGAGAGGCCGACAGCCGAAACACGCGGCAACGATGTCTTTGCGGACGCCAAAAGCGGCACCTGCCTGAACTGGCCGGCGGCGGTTCCCCATGCATACGCAGTGGTCCATTGCAGCGATGAGCATCGCTTCGAGG
>NZ_JBEVLO010000425.1:0-18521 GCF_040509115.1 Mycobacterium sp.
CTTCCAGGCCACTAGCGCGGCGATGGAGCGGCATCCGGTGGCGCCCCAGATGCCGTCGCGGTCGATTTCGGCGATGATGTCCACGATGCGGGCGTCGGTGGCGTTGCGTTGGCCGGTCAGCTCGGCCAACTCCTCGAACAACACCTCGAGACGTTCCTGCGGGCCCACCCCGGCAGGAGCGGAATCGGTTGCCGTCGACGACATGACACCATCATCGCACCGGGGTCTGACAAATCCTGGCGGGCGCTGCGCTACGTGATGGTGACGCCACCGTCGACGGCGATGGTCTGTCCCGTCACGTAACCGGCTGCAGGCGAGGCCAACCAGACCAGCGAGGCGGCCAACTCGGCGGGGTCGCCCATCCGCGGTATCACCATGCGGGACTTCAGCGAATCGAGGTAGTCCGGCTTGTACTGGTCGGTCATCTCGGACTTGAAGAATCCCGGCGCGATGGCGTTGACGCGGATGCCCTTGCGAGATCCCCACTGCTGGGCCAAGTCTCGAGTCAGCCCGACGATCGCGGCCTTGCTGGCGCTGTACGCGGCCTGCGGCAGGCCCGCCGTGGTGAGCCCGAGGATGCTGGAGATGTTGACGATCGAGCTGCCCGGTTGCATTACCCGCGCGCAGGCCTGCGCTGCCCAGTAGGCGCCGTGCAGGTTGATGTCGACGACGGCGCGGAATTCCTCGGGCGTCTCGCGCAACGCGGGCACCGCCGTCCCCACACCGGCGTTGTTGACCAGCACGTCGACGTGGCCGAACTCCTCGACGGCGCGGTCGACCATGGCCTGACACTGGTCGGGATCGGTAACGTCGGTTTGCACGATCAACGCCCGTCTGCCGGCCGCCATCACGCATTCGGCTGTGTCGCTGAGCTTCTCGACACGGCGGGCGGCGAGGACGACGTCGGCCCCTGCCTGCGCGCAGGCGTCCGCGAACACCACTCCCAGACCGGATGACGCGCCGGTGACGATGACGACCTTGTCGTCGAGTCGGAACATGTCCATCAACGCCATCGGGTCACAGCCCCATGTTCTTTGCGATGATCAACTTCATCACCTCGCTGGTTCCACCGTAGATGCGGTTGACGCGGCTGTCGGCGTAGAGCCGGGCCACCGGGTACTCGGTAATGTAGCCGTAGCCGCCGTGCAGTTGCAGGCAGCGGTCGATCACGCGCGAGGCGACCTCAGTGCAGAACAGCTTGGCCGACGCCGCGTCCGCTGCGGTCAGCTCGTCCCTGTCGATGGCCTCCAACGCCCGGTCGATCACGGCCTCACTGGCGTCCACCTCGGCCTGGCAGGCGGCGAGCTCGAACTTGGTGTTCTGGAAGCTGGCGACCGGCTGATCGAAGACGGTGCGGTCCTGGGTGTACTGCTTGGCGTACCGCACGGCGGCCTTGGCCTGGGCGTAGGCGTTGACGGCGATGCCCAGGCGCTCCCTGGGTAGGTTGTTGCCCAGATAGGAGAAGCCGCGGTTCTCCTCGCCGAGCAGATCCTCGGCGGGGACCATCACGTCGGTGAAGTTCAGCTCCGCGGTGTCGGACACCTTCAACCCGAGCTTGTCGAGCTTGCGGCCCACTGAATAACCGGGCAGCGTGGTGTCCACGACCAGCAGCGAGAGTCCGTAGCGGCGGTCGTCCTCGCGGGGTGGCGCGGTCCGCGCGGCGACGATCATCCGGTCGGCAAGGACGCCGCCGGTGATGAACGTCTTCGCGCCGTTGAGCACGTAGTGCTTGCCATCATCGGTGAGCTTGGCGGTGGTCCGCATGCCTGCCAGATCCGATCCGGTGCCTGGCTCGGTCATGGCGATGGCGAACATGATGTCGCCCGACACGAAGCCGGGGAGCCAGCGTTTCTTCTGCTCGTCGGTCGAGTAGGCCTGCAGATAGGGCAGGCAGAGCGTCACATGGGCCCCGGATGCGCCGAATGCGACTGCGGCGCGGTTGGTTTCCTCCGAGAGGACGGCCTGAAACTTGTAGGACGCGATGCCCGCGCCGCCGTACTCCTCGGCGACCTCGATGCCGAAGACCCCGAGTTCGCCCAGCTTGTAGTAGAACTCGCGGGGGACGACACCAGCGGCGTACCAGTCGTCGTACACGGGCACGACCTCCGACTCGATGAAGTCGCGGAGCGTCTTGCGGAAGGCTTCGTGGTCGTCGTCGTACACGGTTCTACGCATGCTTGCTTTCTACTCCGTCCGATTCGGCGAGGCGCACAGTCCCGCGATATGAGGCGTCGCGTACCTGGAATCGCGCCGTCGCGTCACCGCTACGGTGATGCCATGGCAGACCCAGCCCTGATCGACGTTCACGCGCACTTCCTGACCGACCGGTACGTCGAAGCGGCGAAGGCCGCAGGCATCACCAACCCCGACGGCATGCCGGGATGGCCGGGTTGGACGGTGGATGATCACCTCGCGCTGATGGCCGACAATCGGATCGCCCGCGCGATCCTGTCGATCTCCTCGCCAGGGGTGCACTTCGGTGACGACGGAGCCGCCGCCGATCTCGCACGCCACGTCAACGAGTTCGCGGCGAACGTCGTGGCCGACCACGGCGATCGGTTCGACTTCTTCGCCTCGGTTCCCCTGCCGTGTGTCGAGGCGGCCGCCGACGAGGCGGCCCACGCCATCGACCGACTCGGAGCGCGCGGTGTCGTCCTGATGAGCAACAGCGCGGGGCAGTACCTCGGTGACCCCGCCCTCGACCCGCTGTGGGAGATATTGAATCAGCGCCGCGCCATCGTGTTCGAGCACCCGACGTCGCCGCCCAATACCGAGGCGGTGGCGCTGGGCCGACCGAGACCGATGTTGGAGTTCATGTTCGAGACCACTAGGACGGTGACCGACCTGATCTTTGCGGGCGTCCAAGACCGATACCCCGACATCCGCTTCGTGATCCCCCACAGCGGCGCGACGCTGTCCGTCGTGGTCGACAGGATCGAACTGTTCCGTGCCCTGCTCTCCGGCTCGCACGGCCGCGAACGGTCCACGCTGACGACCAGGGAACAGCTGCAACGGTTTTGGTATGACCTCGCCGGCACGCCGTTCCCTGCTCCGGCGAAGGCGCTCGTCGACGTGGTCGGGTCGGACCAGCTGCTCTATGGCAGTGACTTCTGTTGGACGCCGGCCATGGGGGTGGCCCACCAGGTGCACGTGCTCGAGCAGCAGAACGTCGACTGGCGGGCGACGACCACCGCCAACGCCGAGAGGCTACTGGGCTAGGCGCCGACCAGCTTGATCGGCAGGCGTTCGTGGCGGCGAATGACGTTGTTGATCGCCCACGTTGGAGTTCCGGTCAGCTCGATGCGGTCGACCCGCTGGGTCAACGCGGTGAGCATAGCCGTGGTCTCCAGCCGCGCCAGGCCTTGGCCCGCGCACGCGTGCGCACCGTTGCCGAAGCACCGTAGACGTTCTCGCGGTAGACGGGCACGCCGTCAGGCGTCTTCATCATGGGGTGGGTCTCGTCGGGACGACGGTCTCACGGGACGGGGCTGGGCAGGATCGGGGCAGGACGTCGCACAGCGCTGCGAGGTCGCGGCCCGCCGTCATGACGGTCCGGTCGGGCCGGACGATCGCGGCCGAGGCGTGGCCGCGGTGCAGCCACCGAGCCAACTCGGTGCCGGGGGCGGCAAGGTGCAGCACGGCGCCGCGCCGCGCGATCAAGGCTCGGTCCATGGGCCGGGGAGCCGTCGACGTGATCACGCCGAAGGCACGCCCGAGTTGGGCGTCGAGGCGCTCGTCCCCGTCGACGACGGGGTTCGGGCACAGCGTGCCCGCAAGGTGCCACGGCATCCGGGTCGTGTGATTGAGAGCCGACCGCCGCAGCGCGGGAGTCCCGCTGTCCAGGATCCTGGCGCTGACACCGGGAACGCGGTGCAGCCGCGGCAGCGCGACGCGCCTCACCAGGCTGCCGAGCTGACCGCCGGACGTCATCACCCGACCGACGCCAAGCGCCTCGTGAATCAGGCTCCGGGAATGCGACTTTCGTTCCCGCTGGTAGGTGTCCAAGGCCTCGGCGGGCAGGCTCCCATCGAGGACACCCGCGAGCTTCCACGCCAGGTTCATCGCATCGCGGATTCCGGCTCCCATGCCCTGCCCGATGAACGGCGGGGTGAGGTGCGCGGCGTCGCCAAGCAGGAAGACCGGGCCGCGGCGCCAGGTGTCGGCGAGCTGAGCGCGAAAGGTGTACTCGGCGACTCGGACGAGTTCGACATCGTCGCAGGGAGTGCCGTCGATCCATGGCTTGAGCAGCGGCGCCAGCTTGGCGGGAGTGTCGAAGTCGGCAACGGTCTCACCGTCGAGGAGTCGGAACTCCCAGCGGTAGCGGGTGTCGGCTATGCGCATGTACGTGCCGGCACGCACTTGATCGCACACCTGGTGCACGCCATCCCACTGGTTCAGATCCGCCGTGGTGGCGCCGTCGACCACCAACCAACGTTGCGCGAAGCCGAGATCCTGCATGCGGGAACCCATTCGGGTCCTGGTGACACTATTGGCTCCGTCGCAACCCAGGACGTAGTCGGCCACGACGGTGTGCTCACTTCCATCCGTGCGGTCGGCGTAGCTGACGCGGACGCGCCCGTCACCGTCCTCGACGAGGTCGGTGAACTCGACGTCGCCCCGTAGCTCCACCCGCGGGTAGTTCTCCAGGTTGGCCCGCAGTAGTTCTTCGAGATCGGGTTGGTCGAACATGTTCGCCTGGGGAAAGCCGTTGCGGCTCAATCGTGTATCGCGAGCGAACTCGGCGAGCACCGTCATGTTCGCGTCGACCAGGCGCAGCCCAAGAGCGGGCCGGGAGATCGCCTCGAATTCGTCGGCGATGCCCAACCGGGCGAGGATGCGGAACACCTCGTCGTCCAGGTGCACGGCGCGAGGCTGCCGGTACACCTGTGACCACCGGTCGAGAATCAGGCAGTCGACGCCGTACTGGGCGAGCAGCGTCGCCGCGGTGACCCCGGTGGGACCGGCCCCGATGATGACGACGGGAACGCGTGTCGGGCCCTCGGCGCTCACGAGTAGCGGACCACCGCGCGCTGGGTGCCGAGGTCGATCGCCTTGTCGTCGGTCGCCACGCTGGCCTCGACGACGTCGCCCTCCCGCAGGTACTTGGGATTCTTGGCCTGGCTCTTGAAGAACGACTTCCACTTCAGCGCGGGTGGCAGCAGGGAGCCGATGATCTCGATCGGCTTGGGCGGAGCGCTGAGGGCGGTACCGGCCGGGGTCCCGGTCAGCAGCAGGTCGCCGACGTCCATCCGCTGGAACCGCGTGAGTTCCTGCAGCGCGCGCAGCGGCCGGTAGATCATGTCGCCCGCGACCACGGAGTTCTGCCGCACCTCGTCGTTCACGGTCAGCTGCAGGCGCAGATCGCCGAAGCGCTGCAGTTCGGCAGCGTCGAGCAACACCAGCGACGGACCGACGGGGGTGAACGTCGGATACGACTTCGCTTCGTAGAACTGGGTTTTCGGCAGCTGAACGTCGCGGGCCGACACGTCGTTGGAGACGACGAGGCCTGCGATGTAGTCCGGCAGATTCGACTCGGTGACAGTGGTGCCGACGGGAAAGTCCTTGCCGAACACCAGGCCGATCTCCACCTCGTAGTCCATGAAGCGAACGTGGTCCGGTTTGACGATGTCATCGGTCGGACCGTTGATCGATCCGGATGCCTTGCGGAAGAACGTCAGTGGGATGGTCGCCGGGTCCATGCCGGAGTCCTTGACGTGCGAGACGTAGTTCGTCATCTGGGCCACGACGCGGCACGGTGCGGTGACCGGCGACACCAGTTCGAGCGTCTCGACGGGGACGCCACCCGTGCCCGTGCTGGCTTCGGCGATGGCGGCTCGGTCACCGAGCAGTTGACGGGTGGTCACCGCGGTCGTGTCGATCTTCACGGCGCCGGTGTCGGTCTGGACGTACCAGGCGTCGGCGGTGCGGAGGACGGTGGTGGTCATGAGCTCGCTACTTTCATCAGGCCCGCGAGGCGGGTGAGGGTGAATTCGTTGTCCTGGTCTCGAACGGCGGCCAGCATCGACCGCAGTTCGTCGATCGACTCCCGGCCGGGAGCGATGCCGAGGAAGTCCTTCGTCACCGGTGGCCCCCACTGCGCCAATCCGGAGGCCGTGAAGGCTGCCCAGCCGGGTTCCAACGTGCTGTCGAACATGTCTCCGTCGGTGAAGTGCTCGACGAGGAAGCCGTCCGGGTCGCGCCAGTAGTCGAAGATCTGGCTGCCCTGGATGTGGCGGCCGATGCCCCATGACCGGCGGTATCCGCGCTCGCGCAAATATTCACCACCGGCGGCCAAGGCGTCGAGGTCGGCGACCTGGTACGCGGAGTGCACGTAGCGGTTGCGGGGGCCCAACGCCATGGCCAGCGTGTGGTGATCGGCGGGGGTGTCGCCACGGTCGCAGCGGATGAAGCTCATCGCCGGACCGAGGTCGCGCTGGCCGGGGAAGTAGAGGAAGTCGCTGACGATCATGCCGAGGTTGTCGAGGTACCAGTTCAACGCCTGTACGTATCTGGTGCTCTGCAACACCACGTGGCCCAGTCGCTGCACGCGCGCTGGGATGCGGGCTGGGCGTTGGGTGGCGTTGGTGCGCAATGTGTTCGGGCCGAAGTTGAGTACCTGCGGAGGCTGTGGTTGGAGGGGCGCGAGATCGTGGGTGCCCGCGATGACACGTACCGGAACACCGCTGGGGTCGACCAGGTCGACGGCGAGGCCGCCGATGCTCTCGGGCAGCACGCGGGTCGGGGCTCCCATGGCGTCGGCCAACCGCATGACGTCCAGTTCGTCGGTCGCGGTGAAGGCGAACCCGACGAAGCGGGATCTGGTGCCCTTGCGCACGATCAGGCAGGGGGCCGCGGCGTCGGTACCGCGCAACTGGAGCTGGTCCTCGGTCCGCAGCACCGTCGCGAAACCGAAGGCGTGCGCGAAGGCCTCCGAGCGGACGAGGTCCGGCTTCTCGAACTCCAGCCAGGCGATGTCCTGCACCTTGACCAGCGGATTCGTCGACCGGCCTGGGTGCTCGTCGTGGCGGGCACCCTGTTCGCTGTGCAGGTCTTGGTGGGCGCCGACGGTGTCGGTCATGGTGCCTCCGCTCTCCGTATCTGACGAAATCGTCACATGCGCAGCAATCCTCAGTCAAGCTGTCTGACGAATTCCTCATAATTGAGGGGCCGTTAGAATCAGTCGAATGCCGGAAGGGAGAGAGGTCGACGTGACCGACGAGACTGCTGACGCACCCAACCGCTTGACGCGACGCAAGCAGCGCACCCGGGCGGCGCTGATCGCCGCGGCGCAGACGTTCATCGCGGCGGGACGGCTCAACGTCCCGGTTCTGGAGATCACCCAGGCCGCCGACGTCGGGATGGGGTCGTTCTACAACCACTTCGACAGCAAGGACGAGCTGTTCGACGCGGCACTCACCGAGGTCCTTGACGTGCACGGCGCCCTGCTCGACGAGTTCACCAAGTCACTCGACGACCCGGCCGAGGCGTTCGCCTGCAGCTTCCGCCTGACCGGGAGGCTGTTCCGCAGGCGTCCCCAGGAGAGCAGGGTCCTGCTGTCGAGCGGACTGAAGCTGCTGTCCTCGGATCGCGGGGTAGCGCCGAGGGCCCGCCGCGACATCGTCGCCGGCGTCGCGGCCGGCCGGTTTCACGTCGACGACGTCCCACTGGCGATGGCCGTCGTCGGCGGTGCCCTTCTCGGCCTCGGCCAGCTACTCGAGAACGAGCCGGACCGCGACGACGCCGACGCCGCGGACAAGGTGACCGCGCACGTCCTCGTGGTGCTCGGCATGCCCGCCGACGAAGCCCGTCGCCTGTGTCAGCAGCCGCTTCCCGACATCGGCGCGGTCGGCCAATCCGGTTCGGCGGCCTGAACGTTCGTTGGCAGCCGGCGCCGCGACCGCACACGGGAGCTACAGCGGGATGAACCTCTCACTGTTGAGTGCCGTCCACAACCGGCGAACGGCGGCACCGAGTCGTCGCCGCGCCTGAGGCTGCGCGAGGGCGTCGATCAGCTCCTGGTCGACGATCAGGTACCCGCCGTCGAGACGGCGCCACCACCCGGCGAGGCAGAGCTCGATGGCCGCCATCGTGGTCACGTATCCGGACGCGATCTCGTCGAGGCTGGCATCGTCGAGGAATTGCGCCCGGGTGGTGTGCGCTAGATGGCACACCGCACGGACGTGGACCTCCAGCGCAGCCACCGATACGACCGGCCGCGACGTATCCGCGCGTAGCGCTGCAACCTCGGTGAACACCATCCTGTCGTTCATGATCACACTGTAGGCGCAACATGGGCGTAACAGGGAATTTACAACGCAGCGCTCCGTTGGCTAGCCGTCCAGGGTCAGCACGATTCGGCGGCTGACGGGACCCTGTTCGAGACGACGATGCGCCTCGCCGGCTAGGGCAAGGGGCAAGACGTCGACGGCGAGGTTGAGGAGTCCGTCCCGGATGGCTCCTACGGCTGCATTGGCGGCCGGTGCCGCGAGTGCGGGATGGGCGGGAAGGTACGTGCCGACGGAGAACCCGGCAATGGCGATGTTTCTGGTCCACACGCTGTTGGTGTCGACCACGTTGTCCCATTCGTCACTGGCGTTGCCAACCAACAGCAGCCGTCCCAGTGGGGCCAAGGCGTCCAACGATGCCGTGCGCAACGCTCCACCGACGGGGTCGACGATGACGTCGAAGCGCTCCCCGTCGAGAGTGCCGGGGAAGTCCTCGGCGGCAATCGTCGTGTCGTAGGGCAGTTGTGACACCTGGGCGGACTGAAGTGACTTGCGACGCACGGTACCCACCACGCGTCCGGCGCCAAGTGCCCGCGCCATGCCCGCGAATGCCGCCGCTAACCCACCGAGCGCGCCGTGGATCAGGACGCTCTCGCCCGGCGCGAGATGGGTGACCATGGTAAGGGCGAGCTGGGCGGTCACGGCATTCGGCAGGGCTGCCACCGCGAGCACCGGGTCGATCCCGGAGCCATCGATGGATGCCACGAGCCGTGCATCGCAGACGGAGATTGATCCGTACCCGCCCTCGCCGCTCACCGAGAGCGTGACGACCTGTTCGCCGATCCGGAAACCGTCGACGTCGTCTCCAAGCGCACGGACGGTACCGACGACCTCCAGGCCGGGGACGTACGGAGGCTTTGGCAACCCGTCGCGGTCCGCGAACTGGCCCCGCCGTAGATACAAGTCGATGAGTCCCACCGCCGCGTGCGACACGTCAATCGAGATCTGGCCTGGGCCCGGAACCGGATCCGGCAACTCGACCACCTCGAGGACCTCGGGCCCGCCGTACCGGACTGCTTGTATCGCTCGCATCAGCTCTCCCATGTTAGCGCAATCGACGTGCGTTAAACCATGACAGCTTATGCGGAATAACGCAAGGGGGTTGCGGTAACGTGATGACGTGACAGTGGGCTCGCAGCGCGCGCGTTCCGAAGGGGCGAAGCGTCAGAGGCGGCTGGACCTCCTGGCCGCCGCAGAGGAGCTAGCCACCCGCGACGGCGTCGGAGCAGTGACGTTGGCCGAGGTGACCGCGGCCGCCGGGCTTCATCCGTCAGCGATGCGGCGCTACTTCGAGTCGAAGGAAGAGTTGCTGTTGGAACTCACCGAGCGCGGGTGGTGCGCGTGGCGAGACGCGCTCGTCGGACGCCTCCGGGAGCGGACCGCACTCTCCGCCACGGACGTCGCGGACGCCGTCGTCGACGCACTGATCGAGCAACCGCTGTTCTGCGATCTGATCACCCACGCTCCGCTGACCCTCGAAGACGGAGTGAATCGGGGCCGCGCAGTGCAATTCAAGACCACGGCCTTCGGGGCGTACGCCGACATGGCCGAAACCCTGGCGGCCGCATCGGACGGCCTGGATGTGCCCGCGGCTCAGGACGTCCTGACGTCGACGTTGGCGCTCACGGCGTACCTGTGGCAGGTCGCCCACCCTGGCCCGGTCCTCGCCTCCATCTATGCGGAGATCCCCGCCTGGGGCCACGCGGCGACGCACTTCTCCGAGGAGCTCCGTCGCCTGATCCGCCAGATGGTGCTGGGCACAACACTCCGCGGCGAATCGTCCCGAGCTAACCCTTGACGCGGTCGACGACGAGGTCGGCGACGAGGTCGGGCTGTTCCTCGGGGAGCCAGTGCGAGCCGCCGGTGACCTCGAATCGGTACGGGCCGGTGACGTAGCGCTCACACAGCTCGGCGCAGCGCCTGCCCAACGCCACGTCGCCGGTGCTCCACAGATAGGTCGTCGGCACCGCGACCCTCCCGAGGTACCTCGGCGTGCTGAACGGAATCGCCCGGTACCAGTTGATCGCCGTCCCCATCGCGCCCGTCGCGATCACGTCCTCGTGTACCCGACGCAAGGCGTCGGCGTCCATCCCACTGTCGCCAAGCAGCCGGTCGACCAGCTTCGGGTAGCGGTCGAGCAGCGCCTCGGGCAACCACGGGAGCTGGAAGAGGGCCATGTAATAGGACTTGAGCGGCTGACTGCTGCTGACGAGGGAGCCGAGAAATGCCCTCGGGTGTGGCACCGATACCGCGGTCAGCGACGCGAGCAGTTCGGGGTGCCGGGCGGCCGTGGTCCAGGCGACCTGGGCGCCCCAGTCGTGACCGACCAGGTGAACCGGTTCGCCGATGGCGCCGATCAACGCGGCGACGTCGGCGACGAGTTCGCTGATTCGGTAGGCGAAGCGCCCCCTGGGTCGCGCAGTGGGTGCGTAGCCGCGCTGATCGAACGTCACCGTGCGGTAGCCGTGCCCGTGCAGGCGCTCGCAGACCGGCGTCCACGACTTCGACGTCTGTGGGAAGCCATGCAGGAGAACGACGATCTCGCCGTCGATCGGACCCTCGTCGGTGACGGGGAAGGTGAACCCCGCGTTGGTGAAGACGCGGATCCGATCAGTCATCGCGTCCGCCCGCCGTCAGCAACGCCAGCAGCAGAGGAATGCGTCCCGCCTCGATGTCGGGGTGCTCGAGTACCGGCCGCACGATCGCCGCGCCGTCGAACGTGTTGGTCAGCATGGCGACGACGCCTGCCAACGCGTCTTCCGGGTACTGGTCGGCCATCGGGAGCGCCCGGGCGGTGTCGAAGATCCGTGCGCTGTACTCCTTGAGAACGTCGCGCAGGGTGTCGCGCAGCCTCTCGTCGGTGCGCGCGGCGATCAGGAGTTCGTACATCACCACGTTGGTCTCGTTGCCGGTGATGTCCCGAAGGATGTCGAGCACCGCCTCGAGAGCGGGGCGGTCACTGGGGATTTCGGCGACCTGCTTGCTGAACGCGTCGAGCTGACGGCGCATCACCTCGTGCGCCGTCGCCGCCATGAAGTCGCCCATGGTGTCGAAGTGCCGAAACAGGGCCCCACCCGAGAGCCCGGCCCGGCTGGTGATCACCGCGGCAGACGCACGGGCGTAACCCACGTCGATGATGGTGGCGACACTGGCGTCGAGCAACCGCGCGACGGTCTCCTCACGCCGCTGCTGCTGGGTGCGTGCCACGTCAGAAACCCTCAGACCTTCGCGGCGACGTCGAGGACCCGGCGTGGGGTTGCGCCAGCGCGCAGGAACCTGCCCGACTTTGCGGTCTTGCCGTACCCGTCGCGGAACTCGCCGCCGCGGTACACCACTTGACCGTTGACCGCGGTCGCAACGACGGCGTCGTCGTTGCGGTTGACCATGCGGCTCAGGCCGCCGTAGAACGGCACCTTCTCCTCGTGGTACCCATCGACCGAATCGTCAAGGCCCGCAGGGTCGATCACGACGAAGTCGGCGGCGTCACCCTGGCGTAGGGTGCCCGCGTCGAGGCCGAACCAGTCCGCCACCTCCGCGGTCAGCCGGTACACCGCACGCTCCCGGGTGAGGAAGGGACGTCCGGCGCGGTCGGCGTCGACGACGCGTTTGAGCAGGCGTAGGGCGTAGTTGTAGAACGCCATGTTGCGCAGGTGGGCACCGGCGTCCGAGAAGCCCATGTGGATCGTGGGTTCCCCCGCGAGCCGGTCGAGTTGGGGGCGACGGTGATTGCCGACGACCGTGGTCCACCGGACGTTGCGTTCACCGTTGTCGACGAGCACGTCGAGGAACGCGTCCAGCGGATGTAGACCGCGCTCGTCGGCGATCTGTCCGAAGCTCTTGCCGATCAACGACTCGTCGGGGCACTCGACGATCACGGCGTCGTGCAGATCACGGTGCCACAGCGACGGGCCGAGCTTGCGGCGATCGAACTCACGCCGAAACTCGCGGCGGTACTCGGTGTCGGCCAGTAGCTTGTTGCGCTCCAACTGATCTCGCAGGTGTAGCGCCGCGGTGCCGGCACCGAATTCCTCGAAGACCGGCAGATCGATCCCGTCGGAGTACAGCTCGAAGGGGACCGGCAGATGCTGGAAGCGCACGCTGGAGCCCAGGACGGCGTTGAGGATGCGGGTACCGATGCCCATGATTCTGGCCGCGCCGGGGGCGGACTTGGAATCCGCGGATACCAGCAAGCTCATCCGAACGCCGTTGCGGCGCCCGAGCATTCGGCTGCTGGACAGGAAGAACAAGAACGCCGTCAGCGGGTTCGCCACGTCGGGGGCGCTCTGCAGGATCCGGCGGCGCCTACGGAGGACGGCGATGAGCTTGCGGCGTTCCCGCCACGTCGCGAAGGTGGACGGTAGCCCGCGGGACCGGTAGCGGTCGCCGTCGAGCTTGTCGATCGCCGAGTCCATTCCGGACATGCCGAGCAGGCCTGCGTCGAGCGCCTCCTCGAGCCTGGTGGTCATCACCGCGAACTCGGCGGGGGTGGGCCGAACGGTCTCGTCGGTGGCGCGGCCCAGTCCCAGCACCGAGGTCCGAAGATCCGAATGCCCAACCAGGGAGCTCACATTCGGGCCGAGCGGCAGGGCGTCGATGGCTTGGACGTACTCGGCCGCGGTCGTCCAGGTCTTCTTGTCGTCGAGGGCGCCGAGGACGAACTCGCGCGGCACCGCCTCGACACGGCTGAAGAGGTCGGCGGCGTCCTCGTTGGCTGCGTAGATGGCCGACAACGAGCAGTTGCCCAGCAGCACGGTGGTGACGCCGTGGCGGACCGATTCGCGCAGACCGGGATCGAGCAGAACCTCGGCGTCGTAATGGGTGTGGACGTCGATGAAGCCGGGCAGCACCCACTTGCCGTCGGCATCGATGACATCGGGGCAGCCCGCCTCGTCGAGCGGCACCGCGGAGACCGCGGCGACGTGGCCGTCGCGGATCCCCAGCGTGCGGACGAGAGGCGGAGCGCCGGTGCCGTCGAACCACAATCCGTTGCGAACGATCACGTCGAAGGGCATGACGGGAGCCTACATAAGATTGCGAGTGCTCACAATCTTTTCGTGCGATTCGGGCGCGCTACCGCTCGCTGAGCGAACGTTTACGCGCCGAAATCGCTAGGCGAGATGTTAGGCGGCGGCCTCGTCAGCGTCGACCACGGCCGGCGCCGGCTTGCCGAACACCGCATGGGTGACGGCGTCGGGGGCGACCACCGAGGTGGCCTTGCGCGCGAGGTCGGTGAGCTTGAAGTCGTTCGGCAACGACAGCTTGAAGACCTTCTTCCACGCCGAGCCGACCTGGCGGGGCAGCGAACCGGTGGTGTAGGTCAGGCCGTAGCGCTCGAACAGATCCTGGATCTTCGGGGCGATCTCCTGGTAGCGGTTGCTGGGCAGGTCCGGGTACAGGTGGTGCTCAATCTGGAAGGACAGGTTGCCGGTCATGAAGTGCATCAGCTTGCTACCCGAGATGTTGGCCGAGCCAAGCATCTGGCGCAGGTACCACTCGCCGCGGGTCTCGCCGTCGATCGAGGTCTTCTCGAACGTCTGCACGCCCTCGGGGAAGTGGCCGCACATGATCACCGAGTGGGTCCACAGGTTGCGCACCAGGTTGGCGGTCATGTTCGCGGTGATGGTGCTCAGCGCCGACGGACCCGACAGCAGCGGGTGCAGCAGGTAGTCCCTGGTGGCCTGCTTGCGGATCTTGGCGAGCACGCGCTTGCCCTTGGCCTGGAACTCCGACTTCTCGGTGCGGCCCTTCAGGTACTTGCCGATCTGAAGGTCGTACGCCGCGATGCCGTACTCGAAGAAGCAGGCGTTGATGAAGTTCCACACCGGCTGGGCGACGTAGAAGGGCACCCACTTCTGATCCTCGCTGACGCGCATGATGCCGTAGCCGAGGTCGTGGTCCTTGCCGAGCACGTTGGTGTAGGTGTGGTGCACCTCGTTGTGTGAGTGCTTCCACATCTCAGCGGGGGAGGCGTTGTCCCACTCCCACGTGGTGGAGTGGATCTTGCTGTCGCGCATCCAGTCCCACTGGCCGTGCATGACGTTGTGGCCGATCTCCATGTTCTCGACGATCTTGGAGATGGACAGTCCGACGGTGCCCACGATCCAGGCCGGCGGGAACAAGGAGAACAGCAGCACGGCGCGGCTGCCGAGTTCGAGCTTGCGTTGGCCGTCGATGACCTTGCGGATGTAGGCGGCATCGCGCTCGCCGCGGCTACCGATGATCTGCTCACGGATGGCGTCGAGTTCGCGGCCCAGGTTCTCGATGTCTTCTGACGTGAGGTGGGCGGTGGTCGGATTGGTGTCGATTCGAGCGGTGGTCATGTTGGACTCCTTGGAACAATGAGTTCGCTGGTTAGAGGTCTAGATCGCATGAACCCGCGGCGGCAGAGACGCAGGTCTGGATTTGAACGTTGTCGCCGGGTGCGGCGGAGGTGACGTCGCCGGTGCGCAGGTCACGGACGGCGCCCTGGCGAAGCGGGACGACGCAGCCGAAGCAGACGCCCATCCGGCAGCCCGATGGCATCAGGACGCCCGCGGCCTCGCCTGCGTCGAGCAGGGTCTCGGCACTACCGGCGTCCACTACGGTGCCGGACTTGGTGAAGGTGACCTCGCCACCGTCACCCTCGGTGATGATGATGGGGCGGAAGCGCTCGGTGTGCAGGCGGTCGGCGATGCCATCGGCCTCGAAGCGGGTTTCGAGGGCGTCCAGCATGCCTGCCGGTCCGCACGCCCACGTCTGACGCTCGGCGAGATCGTCGACCAGGTGGTCGAGCGTGGCGACGTCGAGCATGCCATCGGTGTCGGTGTGCTTCTCGACCAACCGGATCCGGCCTTGACGGGCCAGCATGCGCAATTCGCCGCCGAAGATGACGTCGTCGGCCGTGGGCGCCGAGTGCACGACCACCACGTCCGGGCTTTCTGGGCCCTGGGGCCCTAGGTTGCGGAGCATTCCCATCACGGGGGTGACGCCGCTGCCTGCGGTGAGGAAGAGGATCTTCTCGGGGGCCTGTGTGCCGAGCGTGAAGTCGCCAGCAGCCTGATCGAGTTGGACGACCGTGCCGGGCTTGGCGCGGCGAACGATGTGGTTACTGACCTTGCCGTCGGGGATCGCCTTGACGGTGATCGCGATGCAGCCGTCCGGACGGGAGGTTTCCGAGGTCAGCGAGTAGGCGCGCCATTGGCGAACGCCGTCGACGTCGATGCCGATGCGGACGTACTGACCGGGAGTGTGGCCACGCCAGCCGCGCCCGGGCTTGATGACCACGGAGACGGCGTCACGGGTCTCGGGGTGGACCTCGACGATGCGACCGCGAAGGTCGGCGCCGGAGCGCAGTGGGTCGATGACGTCGAGGTAGTCGGCGGGCACCAGGGGAGTGGTCACCCGCTCGGCGAACTTGATGACCCGCGCCCGCAGTACGCCGACCGCGGTCGGACGGGGTGCTGTGGTGGTCATGCGTCCACTCTGGCTGAGACGAAGGTATAAAGTCTTGGTCATCAAGCGTGAATGATCATCACCGATTTGTTCGCAAGGAATAGATTGTCTGAGCCTGCCCTTCGATTCAGCGGTCTCGATCTGTCCGAAGAGGTCGTGGCCGAGCTGCAGGCCGTGCTGCCAAGGATGGCCGAACGCACCGTGACCGCGATAACGGCGGAGGTGCCGAGCTACACCCGCGCATTCAGCGGTCGGATGGGACAGACCATCGAGAACGCCGTGCAGATGGCTCTGGGCGCCTTCCTGCGGCTGGCCTTCCGAACCCACGACTCCGATCCGGCGGCCACGCTGTCACCGGCTCTGGACGGCGCGTACGAACTGGGCCGAGGCGAGGCCCGCCAGGGCCGCTCCATGGACGCATTGCTATCGGCATACCGGGTCGGCGCCCGGGTCGCGTGGCGGGAGCTGTCCGCGACGGCGGTCAAGGCCGGCCTGCCGGCCGAGACGGTGGCCCGGTTCGCCGAGTTGGTGTTCGCGTTCATCGACGAGCTGTCGGCGTCCAGCGTTGCCGGGCACGCCGACGAATTGGCGACGACGGGTCGGGTGCGCCAGCGCTATCTGGAACGCCTCGCCAGGCAACTCCTCGCAGGCGAACCGGCCGAGGTCCTTCGGGCCAGCGCCGAGAAGGCCGACTGGCATCCACCCAACTCCCTCACGGCCGTCGTGGTGGCCGAGTCGCAAACCCGCGGTCTGGCGGCCCGGTTCGGCCAGGCGACGCTGCAGGTCTCCGAGGACCTGCCGGGAATCGAACCGTCGGAGTCGCTGGCCGTGCTGTTGGTCCCCGATCTGGACGGCCGCCACCGCGGCCAGCTGCGTTCGGCATTGCAGGGCCGACGAGCCTTGGTCGGACCTGCGCGGCCATGGGCGCAGGCCGAGTCGTCGTACCGGCGGGCCCTGCGGGCACGGGACCTCGACGTGGCCGACGACGCGGACCATCAGGTGATCGACACCGACGACCACCTCGTCGAGCTCGTCCTCACCGCCGACCGGGAAGCGGCCGACGACCTGCGCAGGCACGCCCTTGCGCCACTCGCCGAACTGCGACCGAATACCGCGGAGAGATTGGCCGAGACCCTGCGGTCCTGGTTGCTCCACCAGGGCCAGCGCGACGCCGTCGCCGCGGACCTCTTCGTCCACGCGCAGACGGTGCGTTACCGGATGACGCAGCTGCGCGAGCTGTACGGCGACCGTCTCAACGACCCCGAGACGATCCTCGAATTGACGGTGGCGCTGGGGGTTTCGCCGCGCGAGCAAAGGACGCCGAGCTGAGCGTCCGTGGCGCGGCGGCATGCTGGCTGGCAGCAGGCATCGCCTATCCCGTGCTGGAATACGTTGCCGCCCGGGCCCTTCCGGGCTACCGGTACACCCACGCCTACATCAGCGACCTCGGCAGGCCGGACTCGCCGCTGAGTCACGTGATGAACACCGCGTTCGTGGTACAGGGCTCGCTGTTCCTGGCGGGCACGGTGCTGTTGGTCCGGGCAACGCGGTCGGGACCGGGTGGCTGGTTCGTGGGCTGCGCTGCGGCCAACGCCATCGGCAACGTGGTGATCGCGGCCGTGCCCAGCGGGCCCGCCGGCATCGGCTGGCTGCACGTCGGCGGCGCGGTGCTCGCCATCGTCGGCGGGAACACCGCGATCCTGGCGGGGCATCCCGTGGTGAGTGCGGCGCGTTGGTATCGGTTCTCCTCGATCGGGATCGCGACGGTCGGGCTGGCGAGCTTCGTCGTCCTCGCCGCCGCGACAGGTGCGGTGCCGACCGTCCTGCCCGCCGCGGTGTGGGAGCGGACGTCGGTCTACACGATCATCGGCTGGCAGATGCTCTCGGCGCTTCAGCTGCTGCGTGGCGAGCGCGACTGACAGCAGTCCCTGGTCACCGCCAGCACCGCGGTCAACTGGCGCACCGTCGGGAACGCGGGCAGGAACCTGTCGATCTCGTGTCTCGCCCACTCCCGGTGGGCCCGCTGCGCCGCGGGGTCCCGTGCGACGAGCAACTGGGAGAGAAGGAAGTTCAATCTGGTGGCCACCAACATCGAGAAGTCCGGGAGCTCGGTGACGACGCCGGGGCCGTCGGCTCCGAGGTACGCGTCGACCATCAGTCGCACGGCATCGAGGTCGGTGTGCGCGTCGTCGCAGCACCAGTCGAAAAGGGCGCGGGCGAGTTCCCGGCCCGGTTCGGCGGGCCCCAGATCGTCCCAGTCGACCAGGACCAAGGCCCCCGACGGGTCGACGAAGACGTTCTCCGGGTGCAGATCACGATGGCAGAGCACGACTCGAGCGGGGTCCGTCGGAGTCACCGTCGACCTCAGTGCCGGCTCCCACGCCAAGCATTCGGTGAGCCGCTGCGCCCACGCCGTCGGTGACGTGGACACCGCCGACCACTCGTCGGGGGCGGGCGGGGTGTCGTACCAGGGGTCGGGTGGCCCGCCGCCGTTCGGCTCGGCGGCTTCGGCGGGGGCGCACCGGTGCAGTGTGGCGAGGAGCTCGCCGATCCGCTGCGGAGTCTCGGGCGCCGTCATGGGAACCGGGCGCAGGTCGATCCAGTCGTAGAGGCGCAGCCAGGTGCCGGCCGGTGTGGTGAGCAGATGGTGTCCGTCTCGGTCGGGATGGCTGGCGGGCATGCGCACACCGAGTTCGGCTGCGCGACCGCAGAAGTCGAGCTCGACCCGAATCGACGACTCGGTGGGCGGCTCGTCGAAGATCTCCTTGAGCGCGTAGCGCGTCGAGCCGACGTCGACGCGCCAGA
>NZ_JBEVLO010000426.1:0-10585 GCF_040509115.1 Mycobacterium sp.
GTCGTCGGCGAGCACGACGTTCGATCCACCCGCGAGCACCAGCGGCTTCACCCCGGCGCCGTCGAGTTCGCGCACCGCGGCGACGATCTGGTCGGTGCTCACGCAGGTGATCACCCGTCGCGCCACCGGTCCGACCCGCAGCTTCGTCAACGGCGCCAGCGGCACCTCTTCGGTCACCGCCGCGCCCGCGAATTGCGAACCGGCCCCGCCGGGTAACGGTAGCCTGGCCAGCTATGCCGAGATCATTCGACATCGCCGTCGACTACGAGGGCACCGTCGAGCAGGTCCACACCGCGTTCAGTGATCGGCAGTACTGGCTGACCAGGCTGGCGGATTCCGGGGTCGACGACGCGTCGCTCGATTCGTTGCGGGTCGACACCAGCGGTGGAGTCACCATCGCGACCACCCAGGTGTTGCGCAGCGACCGGTTGCCCGCGGTCGTCGGGCAGTTCCACAAAGGGGATCTGCGGATCGAGCGACGCGAGACGTGGAGCCCCGTCAGCGGCGGGCAGGCGTCGGCGACCGTGGACGGGGCGATCACGGGGGCGCCGGTGTCGTTGAAGGGTGCGGCCACCCTGCGCACGGCCGGAACTGGTGCGCGCCTGGAATTTCACGTCAGCGTCGAGGTCCGGATCCCGCTGGTCGGCGGCAAGGTCGAAGGCCTGATCGGCAGCCAGCTCGTCGACCTGGTGGTCGCCGAACAACGGTTCACGACCACCTGGATTGCCGAGCACCCCTGAGCACCGGCTCCCCGGGAACACCGCGGCGCCCCATCGGTGCGATCACCCGCGGTACGACGGGCCGCAACCGGCTCCGCCGTTGCGATCGCTGGCTGGTGCACTCGCCGCGGGTCCGCGACCTGCTCGGCTCAGTGGAGCGCCCGTTGGTCGTCGACCTGGGCTATGGCGCGCTGCCGGTGACGACGCTGGAACTGGCGACGCGACTGCGCACGGTCCGCGCCGACGTGCGGATCCTCGGCCTGGAGATCGATCCACAGCGGGTGGCGGCGGCCCAATCCGCCGCTGTCCCAACACAAGTCGAGTTCGCTCGCGGCGGCTTCGAACTGGCCGGGCAGCGGCCGGTGCTGGTGCGGGCGTTCAACGTGCTGCGGCAATACCCGGCCGAGTCGGTACCCCAGGCGTGGGCGACGATGCAGGCCGCGCTGGCGCCGGGTGGGCTGATCGTCGACGGCACCTGCGACGAGCTGGGCCGCCGGTGCTGCTGGGTGCTGCTGGACAGCGCGGGACCGGTCAGCCTGACCCTGGCGTGTGATCCGCACCAGATCGAGCGCCCGTCCGATCTGGCCGAACGGCTGCCGAAGGTCCTCATCCATCACAACGTGGCGGGCCAACCCATCTACGAGATGCTCACCGCCGCCGACCGCGCGTGGGCGGCCGCGGCGGGGCACGGGGTGTTCGGGCCGCGGGTGCGGTGGCAGGCGATGCTGACGGCGATGCGCGAGACCGGCGTCGCGGTGGAACAGCCGCGCAGGCGCCTGCGAGACGCGGTGCTGACCGTGCCGTGGTCGACGGTGGCGCCGCTGACCTCCTGACGGGACGGGGCGCGCCTAGGCTGGCGGTATGCGGATTGCCCTTGCGCAGCTGATGACCGGTACCGACGCGAAAGCCAACCTGGAGCTCGTCGAGGAGTACACCCAGAAGGCCGCCGACGACGGCGCCGCCCTGGTGGTGTTCCCGGAGGCGACGATGTGCCGGTTCGGGGTGCCGTTGAAGCCGGTCGCCGAGCCACTCGACGGGCCGTGGGCCTCGGGAGTGCGGGCGATCGCCGACGAGTTCGGCATCGTGGTGGTCGCGGGGATGTTCTGCCCCAGCGAGCACGATGGGGACGGCCGAGTCACCAACACGCTGATCGCGACGGGCCAGGGCGTCGACGCGCACTACCACAAGATCCATCTGTACGACGCGTTCGGATTCACCGAATCACGAACGGTCGCACCGGGTTACGAACCCGTGGTCATCACCGTCGACGGAGTCCGGGTCGGGCTGACCACGTGCTACGACGTCCGCTTCCCCGAGCTGTACGTCGAGCTGGCCGAGCGCGGCGCCGAGATCATCACGGTGCACGCGTCGTGGGGGTCCGGGCCTGGCAAGCTGGAGCACTGGACGTTGCTCGCGAGGGCCCGCGCACTGGACTCCACCAGCATCGTCGCCGCCGTCGGCCAGGCCTACCCCGGCGACGAGATCGCAGCCGTCGGACCGACGGGTGTTGGCGGCAGTCTGGTCGTCTCCGCCGCCGGTGACGTGTTGGCCTCGGCGGGCGCTGACCCCGAGCTGGTGGTGGTCGACGCGGCGCTCGACGACGTCGTGACGGCGCGCGAGACCATCGCGGTGCTCCGCAACCGCAGCGGGTTCGCTCAGTTCGGTAGGGCACAATCGCAGGCGTGACCGATCCCTCCGATCCCTGGGCCCGTCCGGCGAATCAGGCTCCGCCGAACCAGCCCCCCGCGGCAGGTGACCCGTCGACCCAGCAGATCCCCAAGGGCGGTCAACCGCTCGATCCGCCCACCACGCGCTTCCCCCCACGCGCCGAGCCACCCCAGGCTCCGCCGCCCCAGCACGACGCGGGTCCCGCATGGGCGTCTCCGCCGCAGCAGGCGCCGTGGTCCGACGCGCCCCCTTCCGAGCCAGGGGAACCGGACGAGCCCACGTCGGGCAGGTTGCGGCGCTTCCTGCGCGACCCGCTGTCGATCGTCCTGGTCGTGGTCATCGTGCTGGCGCTGTCCGCGGCGGGCCTGATCGGCGGCGAACTGTACGCCAGACACCGTGGCAACGAAATCGTCACCGAGGCCACCAAGTGCATCATCAAGGACGACGCCACCGCCTCGTTCGGCGGTGCGACGCCCTTCCTGTGGCAGGTCGTCACCAAGAACTTCGGCAATCTGACGATCGACACCGCGGGCAATCAGATCCTCGACGTCAAGGGGATGAAGGCCCAGGTCGTGATCAACGACATCCGGCTGCAGGACAGCGGCGACTCGAAGGGCACCATCGGTGCGCTGGACGCGACGATCACGTGGTCCAGTGACGGCATCAAGCAGACCGTCCAGAGCAGGATCGGCGACCTGGGCGCCACCCTCGACGGTGTCATTCAGCAGTACCTCGGCCAGATCCCGTTCCTGAGCAACATCCTCGGCGGCACCCTGGCCGGTGGATTCCTGGCCAAGAGCATCACGATCAAGGACGTCAAGACCGACCCGGCGGCGGGCAGGGTGCTGGTGTCCTACGGCGCGGGCGGCTCGCTGGTGAGCGGAAGCCTCAGCGTCACGCCGGTGGTGGACAATCAGGAGCTCTCCCTGCAGGTGAACGACGTGATGCTGGGGGGCCAACCCGTCCCGCACGAGCTGCTGGAGGATCCGCTCAAGGTGTTCACCCAGAGCCTGACGGACAATCTTCCGCTCGGCATCAAGGCCAAGAGCGTTCAGGTCACCGATACCGGGGTGATCGCTGCGTACGGCACGCAGAACGCCACGATTCCGACGGGTCCCGAGAATCCCTGCTTCGCGAACGTGTAGTGCGGCAGGGCTTTTCGCTGCTAACCGGCAGCAGGCGGCAGGCCATCGAGGACGGTCCGCGTCCCGGACAGTCCGAGCCGCGTGGCACCGGCGTCGAGCATGGCGATGGCGACGTCCGCCGTGCGGATCCCGCCGCTGGCCTTGACCGCCACCGTCGGACCGACCGCCGCGACCATCACCTCCACCGCGCGGACCGAGGCGCCGCCCGCCGGGTGAAACCCGGTCGAGGTCTTGACGAATTCGGCGCCCTCGGCCGCCGCGGCCCGGCACACGTCCTCGAGCAGTTGCTCGCCGACGAGGTCCAGCAGCGCGGCGGACTCCACGATGACCTTCAAGACGGTGTCTGGGACGGCGGCTCGGACGGCCGCGATGTCGGCGCGGACGGCGTCGAGGTCACCGGTCACGGCCGATCCGACGTCGATGACCATGTCGATCTCGTCGGCGCCTGCCGCGACGGCGAGCGCCGCCTCCCGCGCCTTGATCTCCGAAACGTGTTTGCCGGAAGGGAATCCGACCACACTCGCGACGGCCAGGACGTCGGGGCCTGCCGTGTCGACCGTGCGGGCGGCGGTCACCATGGTCGGTGAGACGCACACCGCGTAGACACCGAGATCCCTGCCCTCCTGCACCAGCACGGCGACGTCGACCTCGGTCGCCTCGGGCTTGAGCAGGGTGTGGTCGACCATCTGCGCGACGGCGTCGCGGGTCCAGATCCGTTGTGCGCCCGCGGCCATCAGAACGGCTCCTCGGTGCCGCCGGGATTGCAGCGCGCGGCGATCATCGCGTCGTCGTCGACCTCGGGTCGCCACGGCTCCAGATTCCAGCTGGTCTTGCCGGGCTGAGCCTTCTCGGCGAAGACCCAGTGGCAGATGAACTGTTGGCGCATGCCGGGCAGGTCGGCGTCCGGTGACAGCGCCAGCACTTCGTTCCACGCCTCGTCGCCCTGAGCCTCGTTGTTGAGTTGCGCTGCGGCTGCCCGGCCCGCGGCGGTGGGGTACACCCGCAGGCTGGACAGGTCGCCCCAGTGGACCCAGTCGGCCCGCTCGACGTAGGGCGGACCGGGAACAGCGAGCGGAGCGACGGGGAATGGGGTCCAGGCGAGCGGAGCGACGGGGGATGAAGCCCAGGCGAGCGGAGCGACGGGGGATGAAGCCCAGGGCTCGGCGGAGGCGGTCGGGGCGAGGGTCGCCCCGAGCAGCAAGACGAGGGCCGCCGTCACGGCGGTGAGGAGGGGGCGCATCGGGCTATCGCGACTTGCCTTGGACTTCAAGGAGCCTCGGCCGGACGTCGACCAGGTAGACGCCAACGGCGCAGGCGGCGATCGCCGCGCCGACGGGGGCGCCGAAGTCCGGGATGCAGGCCAGCAGGCCGGTGCCGCCGAGGATGGCCAGCCAGATGGGCTTGGTCTGCTTCTCGGCGGCGGTATAGGCGTCGGGGCGCTGCATTGCCGCATTGATGAAGGCGTACAGGCTCGCAAGTACGACGACGAACTGAATGGCGAGAAGGATGTAACCCGCCAGGACTTGAAGCTGCACGCTCCAAGCCTAGGCGGGTTACGTCCCTGCAGTCGACTCGCCGGTCGACGTTACTTCTGGGTGACCTTCTTGGCGGGCGCCTTGGCCGGGGCCTTCTTGGCGACGGGCGCCTTCTTGGCGGGGGCCTTCTTGGCGGCCTGCTTGACCGGGGCCGCTGCGGACTCGGCCTTCTTCGGCAGCTCGACGCCGACCAGCTTGGCGGCCCGCTCACCGACGGCGCGGGTCTGCGTGGCGACGGTGCCGAGCGCATCCTGCGTCAGCTCGACCGCCTGGTCGGTGACGCTTTCGACGCGGTTGGCGGCGTCTTCGAGGGCGGGCTGGCTGCGCAGGCGGGTCAGCGCCTCCTCGCCGCGCTCGACGAGCTTGTTGTACTGGGCGGTGGCGGCGTCGGCGTAGCCTTCGGCGGCCTTGCGCAGTTCGTCGGTGCTCAGTTTCTCGCGCAGTTCGGCGACCTGCGTGGGCAGCTCTTCCTGCAGCTTGGCGATCTGGGCGCGACGCCCCTCGGCGCGAGCGCTCGCATCGGTGCGGGCCTCTTCGGCACGCTCACGGAGGCTGGCGACGATCTCGTTCACGGTGGCCAGCGCGAGGTCGGCCGCGCCAACGGCGGCGAGCAGCGGAGCCTTCAGGTCTTCAACGGTGGGCTGAGTCTTCTCGGCCATGTCTTGTCATTCCCTTCGAATGTCGTCTTCGGTGTGGCTAATCAGCAGTGGATCGGATGTCAGTCAGTAGCTGGCTCCTCATCTCCCGTTTCGTTCTGCTCGCAGAACGACGTGTAGATGTCGAGCAGCACCTGCTTCTGCCGCTCGGTGATTGCGGTGTCCATGACGATCGCGTCACGGACCTCGCTCGGCTCGCTGGGCTCGAGAAGTCCTGCCCTCACGTAGAGGACGTCCGCGGAGACTCTGAGCGCCTTGGCGATCTGGTTGAGCACTTCCGCGGATGGCTTCCGCAATCCCCGCTCGATCTGGCTGAGGTAGGGGTTGCTGACGCCGGCCTTCTCGGCCAACTGCCGCACCGAAACCTGCGCAGCTTCGCGCTGGCTACGGATGAAGCCTCCGATGTCCTGTGCAGCGGTGGATACGACTGCGGCAAGTTTGTCGTCTTGCGACATGTTCATCCCCCTCTGCACTGGGTATGCGATTGCTTCGAACCCAACCGTAAGACGGGGTGCTAGCTATTGCAAGCGCCTGCTAGCGCAGGTCAGGGGAGCTGACTCACTAATTGCGCGACTGAGAAGATGATCAACCCCGCGAGCGAACCGACCACGGTGCCGTTGATCCGAATGAATTGCAGGTCACGGCCGACGTGTAGCTCGATCCGCTTGCTGGCCTCGTCGGCATCCCAGCGTTCGATGGTCTCCGTGATGATCGCTGTGATCTCCGTCCCATACTGCGAAACCAAGTGCTGAGCCGCCCGCACGATCCAGTTGTCGACCTTGTCGCGCAGGTTCGCGTCGTCCCGGAGCGCCTCGCCGATGTGCACGACGGAGTCGGCGATCCGGGTGCGAAGCGTCGAGTTCGGGTCGTCCACCGACTCCAGGAAGATGCGCTTGGCCGTGGCCCACGCCGTCTCCGCGGCCCTCGCCACCTCGTCGCGTGCCATGATCTGGTCCTTGACCTTTTCGGCGCGCGCGATCGTCGCCTCGTCGTTCTGCAGGTCCTCGGCGAACTCGAACAGGAACTTCGTCGCCGAGCGGCGCAGTTCGTGGTCGGGATTGCGCCGCACCTTGTCGGTGAAGTCCATCAACTCACGATGAATCCGGTCGCCGACCAGGCTGTCGACCCACCTCGGCGTCCACGTCGGCGAATCCCGCTCGATGACGCGCTCGATGATCTCGTCGGCGTTCAGCGACCACTCGAACGCGCGGTCCGCCAATAGCTGCAACAGCGCTTCCTGGCGGTGCTCCGCCAGCAGGCTGGACAGCACCCGCCCCACCGGCGGCCCCCACTGGGGTTGCGCGATGCGCTTGACGATCATCTTGTCGAGCACCTGCTGGACGTCCTCGTCGCGGAGCATCTCGACGATCACGCGCAGCACCGTCGACGCCTCGGCGGCCACGCGTTCGGCGTGCACCGAGTCGGCCAGCCACTTGCCAAGCCGGCTGGCGACCTCGGCGTCGCGCAGCTTCGTCTCCACCACCTGCGGCGACATGAAGTTCTCCCGCACGAACGTGCCGAGCCCCTCGCCGAGCTGATCCTTCTTGCGCTTGATGATCGCCGTGTGCGGGATCGGGATGCACAGCGGATGCTTGAACAGCGCGGTCACCGCGAACCAGTCGGCAAGCGCGCCCACCATGCCCGCCTCCGCGGCGGCCCTGACGTAGCCGACCCAGCCCGGCGCGTCGTGGGCCTGCGCCCACGTGCACACCAGGAAGACGACGGTCGCGCCGAGCAGGAAGCCCAGTGCGACGAGCTTCATCCGGCGCAGGCCCCGACGGCGTTCGGCATCTGCCGCGGAGTCGACGCCGACGATCGATTCCGCAAAGCTCGCCCGCTGTTCGGACGTGGAGGTGTCTGCCACGCCTCCATGTTCCCCCATGACGGCCGTACTCAACCGTCCCAACAGGCCCGGTTACAGATAATCGCCGTACTATCGAGGCGAACTAGGGAACGGATCTTGGCAACAGTGGCACAGCAGACTCCGGCGGCGACCGTAAAGACGGACGGCCGCAAACGACGGTGGCATCAACACAAGGTTGATCGCCGCAACGAGCTGGTGGACGGCACCCTCGAAGCCATCCGCCGACGCGGCAGCAACGTCAGCATGGACGAGATCGCCGCCGAGATCGGTGTCTCGAAGACGGTGCTGTACCGGTACTTCGTCGACAAGAACGATCTGACCACCGCGGTGATGATGCGCTTCGCGCAGACCACCCTGATTCCGAACATGGCCCGGGCGTTGTCGTCGAACCTCGACGGTTACGACCTGACGCGCGAGATCATCAGGGTCTACGTCGACACGGTGGCGGCCGAGCCGGAGATATACCCGTTCGTGATGGCCAACAGTTCGGCGCCCAAGAGCAAGGCGGTCGCGGACTCCGAACAGATCATCGCCCGCATGCTCGGTGTGATGTTGCGCAGGCGGATGTCCTCGGTGGGGATGGACACCAGCGGCGCGCAACCGTGGGCGTTCATGATCGTCGGCGGTGTGCAGTTGGCCACCCACTCGTGGATGTCGAACCCGCGGATGAGCGCCGACGACCTGATCGACTACTTGACGATGCTGTCGTGGAACGCATTGCGCGGCATCGTCGAAGTGGGTGGGTCACTGGCCAGTTTCAACTCGACGCCGCATCCGTCCCCGAGGCTGCCCGCGCACCTGCTTGACTGAGCAGATGGTCGATGCCCCGTCCCTTTGGACGCACCAGCCGCATTCCCATCTGGAGTTCAAGGCAGGCGAGAAGGTCGCCGACATCGATGCCAATGCCACGCCCGGCTTCCGCGGCTCCAAGTCCGATGCGCCCGAGCTGCAGGAGGAGCGCAACGGCCGGTTCGCCGAGCTGCAGGAGATGCTCTACGCCAACAGCCGCAGCGGCGACACCCGCAAGGTGCTGCTGGTACTGCAGGGCATGGACACCGCAGGCAAGGGCGGAATCGTCAAACACGTTGTCGGAGCTGGCAATCCGCAGGGAATCCGGTATGCGAGCTTCGGCAAGCCCACGGCCGAGGAGCTGTCGCACCACTACCTGTGGCGCATCCGCAACGCCCTGCCCGCGGCGGGGCACATCGGAGTGTTCGACCGGTCGCACTACGAGGACGTCCTGGTCGTCCGCGTGCACGACCTCGTCCCGCCGCACGTGTGGGGCGCGCGGTACGACGAGATCAACGCCTTCGAGAGGGAACTCGTCGACGACGGCACGACGATCGTCAAGGTGGCCATGTTCGTCTCGCTCGACGAGCAGCGCAAGCGCCTCGCCGAACGCCTCGAGCGGCCCGACAAGTACTGGAAGTACAACCCCGGCGACGTCGACGAGCGCGAGCTGTGGCCCAAGTACCAGGAGGCCTACCAGGCGGTCTTGGATCGCACGTCGACGGACTTCGCGCCGTGGCACGTGGTCCCCTGCGACCGCAAGTGGTACTCACGGCTGGCCATCACCGAGTTGCTGATCGAGGCGTTGGAGCGCCTCGACTTGTCTTGGCCACCAGCCGATTTCAACGTCGAGGCAGAGAAGAAGCGGCTCGCGGAGGCCTAGTCTGCGGTCTCGGCGCCGCCGTCAGTAGGTGTAGAAGCCCTTGCCCGACTTCTTGCCAAGATGACCCGCCTCGACCATCCGCTGCAGCAGCGGAGGCGGCCCGTACAGCGGCTCCTTGAATTCCTCGAACATCTTGTCCGCGATCAGCTTCAGCGTGTCGAGGCCGATCAGGTCGGAGAGCCGCAGTGGCCCCATCGGATGCGACAGGCCTGCGACGACCGCCGTGTCGATGTCCTCGATGGTCGCGACACCGGCCTCGGCCATCCGCACCGCGGACAGCAGGTACGGCACCAGCAGCGCGTTGACGACGAAGCCCGACCGGTCGGCGCAGCGGACGACCTGCTTGCCGAGCACCTCGCTCGCGAACTTCTCCGTCCGCGCGAGCGCCTCTTCGGTGGTGACCAGCGTGCCGACCAATTCGACGAGCGGCAGCACCGGCACCGGGTTGAAGAAGTGCAGCCCCAGCACCCGGCCCGGATTCTTGGTCGCCGCCGCGATCTTCATGATCGGGATGCTGGAGGTGTTCGACGCCAGCACCGCGTCGGGGTCGGTGATGACCTCGTCGAGTTCGGCGAACACCTTGGCCTTGACCTTGTCGTCCTCGACGATCGCCTCGACGACCAGCTGTCGGTCGGACAGGTCGGCCAGCGTCGTGGTGACGCTGAGCCGGCCCAGCGCTTCGTCGCGTTCGGCCTCGGTCAGCTTGCCCTTGGAGACGCCGCGCTCCAGCGACTTGACGATGCGGTCGCGGCCCGCTGTCACCAGCGCCTCGCTGGGCTCGTAGATCCGCACGTCGGCGCCCGCCCGCAGCGACACCTCGGCGATCCCCGCGCCCATCTGTCCGGCGCCGACGACGCCCACTCGCTCGATATTCGTCACGCTCAACGTTTTACTCCGTCTCCAATGTGCGTCAGGCCCCGCCCAAGGGTTCTGGGCGGGGCCTGCGCTGTCAAACTCCTAGTGGAACTGGCCCTCTTCGGTCGAGCCCGCGAGCGCGGTGGTCGACGAGGTGGGGTCCACCGTGGTGGCGATCCGGTCGAAGTAGCCCGCGCCGACCTCGCGCTGGTGCTTCGTGGCGGTGTAGCCACGCTCCTCGGCGGCGAACTCGCGCTCCTGCAGCTCGACGTAGGCGCTCATCTGGTTGCGGGCGTAGCCGTGGGCCAGATCGAACATCGAGTAGTTCAGGGCGTGGAAGCCGGCCAGGGTGATGAACTGGAACTTGAAGCCCATCGCGCCGAGCTCGTTCTGGAACTTCGCGATGGTCGCGTCGTCCAGGTGCTGCTTCCAGTTGAACGACGGCGAGCAGTTGTAGGCCAGCATCTGGTC
>NZ_JBEVLO010000427.1:0-19784 GCF_040509115.1 Mycobacterium sp.
CTGACGGTGCCCGCGACGGAGACCGCCACGGCCCGGATCCGATCCGCGTGGCGCTCGTGCAGGCTGGTGATCGCCTTCCGCACGTCGGCGAGCAGGCGCCCTGATCCCGTGACCGAATTGCGGGCCGATGCGACGGCGTGGGCCTCCCCGTCAATACCCGCCAACGCCAATCGCCAGTCACCGGAACGTAATTCGGCCGCGATCACTAGCGGGCCGTCCGGGTGGGCGCCCAGCACCGTGGTCGGTCTTCCGCGGCCGGTGGCGGGCGCAGGCGTCTCGTCGAGCAGGGTGGCCCGACGCAACCGGGCGACCAGGTCGGCCGCGCCGCCGCTGCCGATCCCGAGCCGCGACGCTGCGGCGGCCCGGGTGATCCCCGGCTCGGCGCGGACCAGCGCGATGAGCTGTGCGGCACCGAACCATCGCTGCTGCGTCGCGGGGTGCTGGTCCCGAATGCTCATCGCACGATTCTATTTGAATAAACTCGACGTCTGAGTATATTCATCTCAGTGAAGGCCCCTGCTGAAGTCGACCCGTCCGGCAACGGTCTTCGGCCCCACCTCGCGGGCCTGCTATCCCTGGCACTGGCCTCCTGCCTGGCCGTCACGACCGAGATGTTGCCCGTCGGTTTGCTGCCTGCGATCGGCGAGTCGTTCGCCGTCGCGGATTCGGTCACCGGACTGCTGGTCAGTCTCTACGCCGTCATGGTCGCCGTCTTCGCCGTCCCGCTGACCCTGGCCACCACCCGATTCCCACGCAAGCCCCTGCTACTGACCACCTTGTTCTGCTACGCGCTGAGCAACGTGCTGGTGGCCCTGGCGCCGACCTTCGCGGTGCTGGCCGTCGGCCGGGTGCTGGGCGGGGTGACGCACGCCCTGTTCTTCTCCCTGTGCATCGGATACGCCCCACGATTGGTCTCCGGCGCCCAGGTCGGTCGCGCACTCGCGATCGCGGCCAGCGGCGCGACCGCGGGTTTCGTGCTCGGCGTCCCGTTGTCCACGTCGCTCGGCACTGCCCTTGGCTGGCGGACGTCCTTCGGGGTTCTCGGCGCGCTGTCCCTACTGACGCTGGCCCTGGTCGCCAAACTGCTGCCCGCGGTGAGCAACGACCGTCCGAGCAGACCTGCCCAGAGTCATAGTGGGCGAACGACACTCACGGCAGTGGTGATGTCCAACGCGCTCACCTTCCTCGGGCAGTTCACGCTGTACACGTTCATCGCCTTGATGTTCCTCGACGCGGGCGCACGACCGGTGCTCATCGGACCACTGCTGTTGATGTGCGGTCTTTCTGGACTTGCTGGCCTCACTTACGCCGCACGCTCTCTCGACCATCGGCCGCGCCGGACGACGATCGTGGTCCTGTCCGTCGTCATCGCCGCGATCCTCGCAGCTGGCGCTGGGTTCCCCGTGCTGGTCGCCGTCATCGCCGCCGCCGCGGTGTGGAGCGGCGCGTTCGGCGGTGTGCCCTCGATCTACCAGGCCAATGCCGTACGCACCCATGCGGTCACGCCCGAACTCGCGGGTGCCTGGATCAACGCCAGCACGAACGTCGGCATCGCGGGTGGGGCGGCGATCGGCGCAGGTCTGCTCCCGCTCATCGGCCTCGGCGGCTTGCCGTGGGTCAGTGCCGCGCTGGTGACACTCGGTCTCGCCGTGGTTCTGATTGCGCCCCAAGCGTTTCCGCGGCACGTATAGCTGGTCTCACGTGCGTGGCACGCCCAGCGCCAGCACCGCGACGTCGTCCTCGAGCCCGGCACCGAAGCCGGCCAACAGTGACCGGATCTCCGAGACGATGCCGTCGGCGGAGGCCGGACTGTGCGCCACCGCGAACCCGAGCAAGGCGTCGTGGTCGTCGTACCGTTCCTTGCCCACCCCGGTCCGCGCCTCGGTCAGACCGTCGGAGTACAGGACCAGGGTGTCGCCCGGCGCCAAATGCATTCGGACCGAGACGAATCGCGCGGACGGCAGGAGGCCGACGGCATGGCCGCCCGCCGTGTAGACGTACCGGGCTCGCCCGTCGGCGGCCAACAGCAGCGCGGGCGGGTGCCCACCCGTCGCCAAGGTGACGTCGAACCCGTCGTCGGAGCCCTTCTGGAGCACACCGAAGATGACGGTGCAGAACCTGGGATCGTCGCCGTGGAACTCGTGACTCAGCACGGTGTCCAGGTTCTGCAGCACCGCAACGGGGTCGTCGTCGTACACCGCAGCCGCACGTAGCGTGTATCGGGTCAACGAGGTGACCGCCGCGGCGCCGGCCCCCTTGCCGGAGACGTCGCCGAGGAAGAACGCCCACTTGTCCTTCGACAACGGAAACAGGTCGTAGAAGTCGCCGCCCACGTCGTCGACCGAAGCCGGGTGGTAGTACGCGGTCGCGTCGAGACCCGGCGGCGGCGACAGCGACGGCGGGATCAGCGAGCGCTGCAGCGTCGTCGCGAGTTCCTGCGCTCGCATCCGTTCCCGGTCGGCCCGTCGCCGCGCATCGAGGAGCTCGCGCTCGTACGAACGGCGGTCGCTGTCGTCCTGCACGGTCACGCGCATCAGGATCAGCTCGCCGCCCGCGTCGACCTTCGCGTTGGCGGACAGCAGTACCGGCACCCGCGTGCCGTCGGCCGCGACGAGGTCCACCGCCAGGCCCCCGACGTAGCCGTGCATCCGCAACAGGGGGGCGAAGTGCGTTTCGTGGTGAATGCGGCTACCGGCGCTGAGCAGATCGACGAAGGTCCTCCCGCGCAACGCGGTCGGCTGGTAACCCAGCCATCGCGCCAGCGTCGCGTTGGCCGAGGCGATGCGACCGTCGGGTCGCACCGAGAGGTGCCCGCTGGCCGCGTTGTCGTATAGATCGCCTGTGTCGAATAGATCGCCTGTGTCGTCTAGATCGCCGACGTCGCCGCCGGGTGCCGGGGTCACCGTCGGCGCACGAACGACGCGATCGCAGCCGCCGTCTCGTCGGGCGCACTGAGGTGGGGGCAGTGCCCGGCGGCGTCCAGGGTGACCAGCTCGCTGCCGCCGATGTGTTCGTGCACGTAGGCGCCGACCTCGCGCGGGGCCAGCGTGTCGTGGGCGCACTCGATGACCAACGTCGGCACCGACACCCGACCCAGATCGGCGCGATTGTCGGAGAGAAATGTGGTGCGGGCGAAGACCAGCGCCATGGACGGCTCGGTCCGACAGAAGCTGTCGGTCAGCTCGTCGCCCAACTCGGGCCGCTCGGGCGTCCCCATGATCGTCGGCGCCATCGCCCGCGACCAGCCCAGGTAGTTGCTCTCCAGCGACTCGAGGAGATCGTCGATGTCGGCCCGGGAGAACCCTCCGCGGTAGCCGTCGTCGTCGAGATAACGCGGTGACGGGGTGAGCAGCACCAGACCGGCGAAGCGTTCCGGTTCGGCGACCGCAGCCAACACGCCGATCATGGCGGCGACCGAATGTCCGACGAACACCACGTCGGTCAGCTCGAGCTCGCGGAGGATGTCGAGGACGTCGTCGGCGTAGCTGGTCAGCGACGCATACCGATCGGCATCCCACGCGGACGGATCTGACGCCCCCGCGCCGACGTGGTCGAACAACACCACCCGAAAGTTCGGCGCCAACCGCGCCGTGACCAGCCGCCACAGATTCTGGTCGCACCCGAACCCATGCGCCAACATCACGGTCGGACCGTCGGGCGTCCCGACGATCTTCACGTTGTTCCTGGCGCGCACGTCCACCGGCCGATTGTCCCATTGCTCGTCACTGGGCAGGCAGCGTTGCCCATTCGGTCTTCTGGACTAGGGTGGTCGGCGTCGACTGCGGCAGGCTCCGCGGCGATCACGCAAGTTATGAGGTCACCCATGGTCGAACCCGTCGTACCCGCTTCGGGGGACGGCGAGGACGAGACCGCCAACGGCCCGCAGTTTCACGTCGACACCCGCGAGACCGGTGCGGCCGTCGTGTTGTCGGTGCATGGTGACGTCGACATGCTGACCGCGCCCCGCATCAACGAGGCCGTCCTCGAGGTCCTTCCCCGGGACCACGCCACGGTGATCGTCGACCTGTCCGACGTGGACTTCCTGGCATCGGCGGGCATGACCGCTCTGGTCACCGCGCAACGGCAACTCGGTCCGACGGCGCAGTTCCTGGTCGTTGCCGATGGCCTCGGCACCAGTCGGCCGATGAAGTTGATGGGCATCGATGCGGCGATCCCGCTCTATCGCACGCTCGACGAGGCATTGATCGCGTCACAGCACGGGTGAGCGGGTCCCCCACGGGGTATCCGCTAGCCACCCATGGACGACGACTCTCTGCACCTCGCCTCTCACGTTGGCGGTGACGCACGCTTCATGCGCGTCGGCGTGCACTCCGCTGCTGCCGACGCGGCGCTGGTGCGCAACGAGTTCGCTGCCTGGCTGCGCAATCACTTCGTCCTCGACGACGAGCGGATGAACGACGTCCTGCTCGCGGTGTACGAGGCCCTGGCCAACGCCGCGGAGCACGCGTACCCGAATCCGCCGCAGGCAGGGACGCTTGACCTGCACGCCATCCACGCCGCGGACTCCGGCACCCTGGACGTCACCGTTGCCGACCACGGCCACTGGCGGCCCACCGTGGTGCCGCCACCCCAGCTTCGCGGGCGCGGCATTCCGCTCATGCGTGCCCTCGCGGACAGCACGGCGATCGATGCCACCGGCAGCGGCACCGAAGTGACGTTGGGCTGGCTGCGCGTCGAGAAGCGCTGAGGTTCGGCCGTCGGCTGGCGAATCCCCGATCGAGCGACGACGTCAGCGGGCGGCCGGTATCCCCCAGGCGCTGCCCTGTTCGCGGTCGAGGAAGGTGGTCGCCTTGTTCTTCAGCGCGAAGACGTACACCACCAGGCTGACGCCGATGACCACCGTGACGTAGACGATGAACCAGCCGACGTTGTCCGCGCCCTTGGCCGCCTGAAAGAGCAGCGGTGCCGTGCCACCGAAGACGGAATTCGCCAACGCATAGCCCAATCCCACACCGAGAGCCCGGATCTCGGCGGGGAACAGCTCCGCCTTCACGATCGCATTCACCGACGTGTACCCCGTGAGGATGACGTAGCCGACGGCGGTCAGCGCGAAGGCGGCGAGCGGCGAGCTGGCCTCCGGCAGGTAGGTCAGCAGGAAGTAGGTGTAGATGACGCCGCCGACGCCGAAGAACACCAGCAGCGGCTTGCGGCCGACCCGGTCGCTGATGAGGCCGCCGACGGGCTGGAGAAGCAGAAGGAAGATGAGTCCGGCGAGGTTGATCCACGTCGCCGTCAGCGCCCGGTCGGACCCGAATGCCGACTTGACGATCGCGGGCGCGTTGATCGTGTAGGTGTAGAACGCCACCGTGCCGCCTGCGGTGATGAGGAAGACCAACAGCAGCGGCCGCCAATGGGTGGTGAACAGAGCCTTCAACGACCCCGCCGAGCGGTCCTTGCCCTCGCGGATCGCCTCCAGGTGCGACTCGCTGAGCGACTCGTCCATGGATCGCCGCATCCAGAGCACCACCAGCGCCGCAATGCCACCGATGAAGAAGCCGACCCGCCAGCCCCACGCCGTGACGGCTTCGACGTCGATCACGCTCAGCAGGATCAGCAGGGTGAACTGCGCGAGCACGTGGCCGCCGACGAGGGTGACGTACTGGAACGACGAGAGGAAGCCGCGCCGGTTCGCCGTGGCCGCCTCGGACATGTAGGTCGCCGACGTGCCGTACTCACCGCCGGTGGCGAAGCCCTGCACCAGGCGGGCGACGACGAGGATGACGGCTGCCCACCAGCCGATGATCTCCCGCGTCGGCATGACCGCCACCACGAACGAACAGGTCGACATGACGGTGATGCTGAACATGAGGGCGGCCTTGCGGCCGCGGCGGTCGGCGTACCGGCCGAAGAACCAGGAGCCGACCGGCCGCATCACGAAGGTGACGGCGAAGATCGCGTAGATGTACAGCGTCGAGTTGGTGTCGGCCTTGTCGAAGAACTGCGCCTCGAAGTAGGTGGCGAAGACGGTGTAGACGTAGACGTCGTACCACTCGACGAGGTTTCCCGCGGAGCCCTTCATGGTGTTCAGCACTGCGCGCTTGGTGCTGGTCGGGGCGAGGGTCGGACCGGTCTGGGCAGAGGGCTTGGCCAGGTCACTCATCAAGGCACGATAACTGAACGCTCCCCGAGTCGTGGCAGCTTGGGGGAGGACGTGGGACGAGGACTTGGGAACGGAAACGCACGCGCCGGCGGCCGAAGTCGCTGCTAGTAAGGTGATCTGCGCAAACACCGGGAGGACGAATGGCGGAGGCGCGGACCCGCCCCGACATGTGCCCGGGGGCATTTCGGCCGTGGCGGGCCGACGACGGCCTGCTGGTCCGCCTGCGACTGATCGGTGGCCGTCTTCCGGTGTCGGCGCTGGCCCGATTGATCCGGGTCAGTGCGGACTTCGCCGACGGCGACCTTCACCTCACGTCGCGGGCCAACCTGCAGGTGCGGGGACTTCCCGGCGAGGGCGGGCAGCTGACCGCGGCCGCCTTGGCGGCCCTGACCTCCACCGGACTCCTACCGTCGAGGACCCACGAGTTGGTCCGCAACGTCTTGATGTCTCCGCAGACCGGCCTGGCGGGCGGCCGGGCGGACCTGCGCGGCGTCGCCCGCGACCTCGACGTGGCGCTGCGCAGCGACGTCGACCTGAGCCTGCTGCCGGGTCGCTTCCTGTTCACGCTGGACGACGGCCGCGGCGACCTGATGGGAAGGCTGACCGGCGTCGGGCGCCGCGGCACCGATCTGGGGCTCGTCGCGCTGGACGGCCGCCGAGCGCAGCTGCGCGTCGGCGATGCCTGGGGCGACGTCATTGCCCTGGACGAGGCCGCGTCGCAGCTGACCGGGCTGGCAACGGCATTCCTGGCGGCTCGCGGCTCGGGGCCCGACGCGCCATGGCACCTGCGCGAGCTGGCCACGCCACTGCGGCCGCCCGTCGTCCCCGATCCACGACTGCCAGCCGCCGCACCGGCGCTGGCCCACGGCATCGTGCCCGGTGGCACTCATGTGCCCGTGCCCGACGGCGTCCTCACCTCCGCGCGGGCCCGCACGCTGTTGGACCGCATCCCCGACGACGTCGCCGACGTCGTCGTCACCCCCTGGCAGGGCATTCTCATCCCAGCCGCCCGCGGAGGATCCTGATGACCAGCTCCGATCAGCTCGCCCGCCCCACCAAGCGATACGACTACGTCGACGACGGCCCTGCCATCTACCTGGATTCGTTCGCTGCGATCCGCCGCGAGGCCGACCTGTCGGCGATCCCGCCGGAGGCCGAGAAGTTGGCGGTCCGGATGATCCATGGCACGGGCCAGCCCGGTCTGATCAAGGATCTGGTCATCCATTCCGATCTGGTTCGCTCCGCCAGGGCCGCGCTGGACTCGGGAGCCCCGATCCTGTGCGACGCGCGCATGGTCGCCACCGGGATCACCGCGAGCCGGTTGCCTGCGGGCAATGACGTGCACTGCTTCCTGCACGACGAACGGGTACCCGGGCTCGCCCGCGAGTGGAGCACCACCCGCACCGCGGCCGCCGTGTCTCTGTGGACGCCGCTGTTGGACGGCGCCGTCGTCGCGATCGGCAATGCTCCGACGGCGCTCTTCCACCTGCTCGAGCTGATCCTCGATGGGGCGCCAAGGCCCGCGGCGATAATCGGTTGCCCGGTCGGGTTCATCGGTGCCGCCGAGTCCAAGGATGCGTTGATCTCGTACTCCGACGAGCACGGCATCGACATCCCGTTCGTGACGATCCGCGGTCGCCTCGGTGGCTCCGCGATGACGTCATCCGCGCTCAATGCGCTTGCGTCGGAGACGGAATGACGCCGAACGTCGGTCGGTTCTACGGCGTCGGGTTGGGTCCTGGCGATCCCGAGCTGATCACCATCAAGGCCGCGAGGATCATCGGCGAGGCCGACGTCGTCGCCTACCACGCCGGGGTCAACAAGCAGTCGTATGCGCGCGGCATCGCCGCGGACCTCATTCGCGACGGCGTGCTGGAGGAGGAACTTCGCTATCCCGTCACCACGGGCAGCACCGACCATCCTGGCGGTTACGCGGGCGCGCTCGCCGACTTCTACGAGCAGTCCGCGGCCCGTCTCGCGGCGCACCTCGCGCAGGGCCGAAGCGTGGTGCTGCTGGCCGAGGGCGACCCCCTCTTCTACGGCTCGTACATGTACATGCACGACCGCCTGAGCGGTCGCTACCCCACCGAGGTGGTTCCCGGTCTCCCCGCCTTCCTCGCCGCGACGGCGACCACTGCGTCGCCGCTGGTGCGCCAGACCGACGTCCTCACCGTGCTGCCCGGCACTCTTCCCGAGTCCGAGCTGGCGCGCAGGCTGGCCGATACCGACGGCGCCATCATCATGAAACTGGGCCGCACGTTCCCCGCGGTCCGGCGAGCGCTGGCGGCCTCCGGGCGGCTCGCGCACGCGCTGTACGTCGAGCGGGCCAGCCACCCCGAGCAGCGGTGGATGCCCGTCGCGGACGTCGACGAGACCACCGTGCCGTACCTGTCCCTGATCGTCGTCAACGGGGACTCCCTCAACGGGTCGCGTTCCCGCGCGCAGGGCGATGTGGTGGCCCCCGATGTGGTCGTCCCCGTGGCCGACACGGTTGCCGGGCCCACCGAGCTGTTGGTCGTCGGTCTTGGTCCGGGTCCTGATGACTGGCTGACGCCGGAGGCGACGGCCGCCCTCGCCGAGGTCGACCACGTGGTGGGGTACGGGCCCTACGTCGCCAGGGTGCCGCAACGAGAAGGCTTGCAGCGCCACGCTTCCGGCAACACCGTCGAGGTGGACCGGGCGCGCTTCGCCCTGGACATCGCCAGTCGAGGCGAGACGGTGGCGGTGGTGTCCGGCGGCGATGCGGGCGTATTCGGCATGGCGGCAGCGGTTTTCGAGGCTGCCGAGGACGATCGTTATGTCGACGTGCCGATCAGGGTCATACCCGGGGTGTCCGCGGTGCAGGCGGTGGCTGCCCGCGCCGGGGCGCCGATCGGTGCCGACTTCGCGGTACTGAGCCTGTCCGACCGGCTCAAGCCGTGGTCGGTCATCGAAACCCGGTTGCGCGCGGTGGCCGAGGCGGATCTGGTGCTGGCGATTTACAACCCCGCCTCGCGGGCGCGTCCCGATCAGATTGCGGCGGCGCGCAAGGTACTTCTCGAACACCGACACGCCGACACCGTCGTGGTGATCGGCCGCGACGTCGGCCGCGCCGAGGAGTCGCTGACGGTAACCACCCTCGGCGACTTGGACACCGACGCCATCGACATGAAGTGCCTGCTTCTGGTCGGTGCCGCCGCGACCCGGGTGACCGCATCGGGGCGGGTGTGGACGCCGCGCTGGGTTCGATGAGGTGGGGCAGGTGAGCCACCCCGTCCAGTTCGTCGGCGCGGGACCGGGCGCCGCCGACCTGCTGACCCTGCGCGCGGCCCGACTGCTCGGCCAGGCCGACGTGGTGCTCTACCCTGGCACCTACCTCGATGCGGACGTGCTCGAGAACTGCTCTCCCGCAGCCGATCTCGTCGATACCCGACTCCTCGATCTCGACGCCATCGTGGATCGCATCGTGACGGCACATCGAGCCGGGCAGCGGGTGGTGCGCCTGGTGTCGGGCGACCCGACGATCTACAGCGCGGTGTCCGAGCAGACCCGCAGGCTCGACGCCGCGGGCGTGCCGTGGTCGGTGACCCCCGGCGTTCCCGCGTATGCCGCGGCGGCCGCGGCGGTGGGTCGTGAACTGACCGTGCCCCTGGTCGCCCAGTCGGTAGTGCTCACCAGGGCCCAGCACCGCTCGACGGCGATGCCGGACTCCGAGTCGCTGGCGGCGTTCGCCGCGACGAGGGCCACCTTGGTGCTGCACCTGGCGATCACGCAGACCCGCGAGCTCATGGCCCAGCTAGTGGCGTCCCATGGATCGGACTGCCCCGTCGTGGTGGTCCATCGGGCGTCGCAACCCGCCGAACTCGTCCTGCGGGGCACCATCGCCGACATCGCCGACCAGGTGGAGGCCGCCGGTCTGCGTCAGGCCGCGGTGATCCTCGTCGGCCGCGCACTGGCCGACCGACCCGACCCCGGCGCCGGGGAGAGCCACCTGTACGACCCCGCACGGGATCGGTCCGAACAGCGGGATCGCTCCCAGCGCTGAGCGTGCCTTCGGAGCCGACGGTGTTAGCGTGAGCCGTGCGAGGTGCCCCCTGCACCCCCGAGTCGGAAACGGCGAGGTAGGTCCAGGGGGAGAATCTGGGAAGCCCGGTGAGAGTCCGGCACAGGCCCGCTGCGGTGATCCGAGCCCCTCCCGACCGGGAGCGGGACCCGGTCAGTCCGAAGACCGGCCTCGCGCGTGGCCCATACCGGTTCGCACCTACGAGCGGAGCATCTCGTGCTGCAGCTATACCCGTTCCCCGCCGTGCTCGGCGCCGACCCAGATGCGCCCGACGGGCTCGACGACATGGCGCTGGCCCTGGTGTTGTCCACTGTGTCCCCCGGCATCGGGGGGGTACTCGTCCGTGGGGAGAAGGGCACCGCCAAGTCGACCCTGGTGCGAGCGCTGGCCGACCTGCTTCCCGACATCCGCGTGATCGCGGGCGACCGGTTCTCCACCGACCCCGACGAGCCTGAGCCCCTGTCACCGGACGGTCCGTTCGCGGCGGACGCGGCCGTCGAGATCCGTCCGGTGCGGCTCGTCGAACTGCCGGTCGGCGCCACCGAGGACCGGGTGGCGGGATCCATCCAGCTCGAGCGCGCCCTGAGCGACGGCGCGGTGGCCTTCGAGCCGGGACTGCTGGCCAAGGCGCACCGCGGCATCCTGTACGTCGACGAGGTCAACCTTCTGCACGACCACCTGGTCGACCTGCTGCTCGACGCTGCCGCGATGGGCAGGCTGACCGTCGAGCGCGACGGCATCTCGGTCACGCACGCCGCCAGCTTCGTGATCGTCGGAACGATGAACCCGGAGGAGGGCGAACTGCGGCCCCAGCTCCTGGACCGCTTCGGGCTCAGCGTGGAGGTGGCGGCTCCGAGAGATCCCGCGCAGCGCGCGGAAGTGGTGCGCCGCAGGCTCGCGTTCGACGCCGACCCCGAGGCGTTCCGCAGCCAGTACGCCGACGCCGAGGCTCGCCTGCGCGAGCGGATCCGGGAAGCGCAGGCACGGGTGCGCGACGTCGCACTGACCGCAGCGACGCTGTTGAAGGTGGCCGAGGTGTGCTCCGCGTTCGGCGTCGACGGGATGCGCGCCGACATCGTCACCGCGCGCACTGCGGCTGCGCACGCGGCGTGGCAGGGCCGCGACGACGTCACCGTCGAGGATCTGCGGGTGGCAGCACGCCTTGCCCTTCCGCACCGGAGGCGTCGCAATCCGTTCGACGCGCCGGGCCTGCAGGACAGTGAGCTCGACGACCTGCTCCCGCCCGACTCGGACCTTCCCGAGTCCGATACCGATGAGCCAGAACCAGATCCCGACGGGCCCGACGGCGGCCCGCCCCCACCCGAGGACGGCACACCGCCACCCCGGCAGAACGGCGACGCTCCCACATCGGGTGGCACCCGACCGGCCCCGGTCGGGGCCGGGGAGCCGTACCGGGCTCGACTCTTCACCGTCGACGGCGTCGGAGAAGGGCAGGCCGGCAAGCGAAGCCGGGCCCGCACCACCTCGGGCCGTCGCACCGGGGCCACCCCGCTCAGCACGACGGGTACCGGCATCCACCTGATCGAGACCGTCCGCGCGGCCGCCCCTCGCCAGGCAGGTCGCGGCCGCACGTCGGGCCGACTGCTGCTACGCGCCGAAGATCTGCGGCGGGCGGTGCGCGAGGGCCGGGAGGCGAACTTCGTCCTGTTCGTGGTCGACACGTCGGGCTCGATGGCGGCCAGGGAGCGGATGCAGGCGGTGAAGACGGCGATCCTGTCGCTGCTGCTCGACGCCTACCGCCGCCGAGACAGGGTGGGCGTCGTGACGTTCCGGGGGTCCGACGCCGAGGTGGCGCTGCCCGCGACGCGCTCGGTCGACGTGGCCGCGAGGCGATTGGAGGACCTGCCCGCGGGTGGCCGCACTCCCCTCGCGGAGGGGCTGCTGACGGCGGCCGACCTGGTGCGCCGCGAGCGGCTGCGGGATCCGGGCCGTCGACCCCTTCTAATCGTGGTCACCGACGGCCGGGCCACCGCTGGCGCCGACGCGGTCGCACGGTCGCTCCGAGCAGCGGAATACGTTGCCGGACAACGAATCAGCTCGATCGTCGTCGACTGCGAGAGCGGCCGGATGCGGATGGGTCTGGCCCAGACGCTGGCCGGGCACCTGCACGCCGAACACGTGCGGCTGGCCCAGGTGAACGCCGAGGCACTCACCGGCATCGTGCGGGACGCCACCCGCGAGGGGGCCGCCTGATGCCGCAGGGACAGCCGCTGACGGTTCCCGACGACCATCTCACCACCCGCCAGCGCCGCAACCGGCCGCTGCTGATGGTCCACACCGGTGACGGCAAGGGCAAGTCGACGGCAGCGTTCGGGCTGGCGCTGCGCGGCTGGAATCAGGGCTTTCGGATCGGGGTCTTCCAGTTCGTCAAGTCCGCGAAGTGGCGCATCGGCGAGCAGACGGTGTTCGAGCGGCTCGGCGCCCTGCACGCCGAGACCGGTGAGGGCGGGCCCGTGGAGTGGCACAAGATGGGCGCCGGCTGGTCGTGGACCCGTAAGGCGGGGACCGAGGACGACCACGCGACGGCCGCCGCCGACGGCTGGACGGAGATCAAGCGCAGGCTGGCCTCCGAAGCCCACGACCTGTACGTCCTCGACGAGTTCACCTACCCGATCAACTGGGGCTGGGTCGACGTCGACGACGTCGTGGCCACCCTCGCGAGCCGCCCCGGCCGCCAGCACGTGGTGATCACGGGTCGGCGGGCGGACCCGAAGCTGACCGCCATCGCCGACCTCGTCACCGAGATGGGCAAGGTCAAGCATCCGATGGATGCGGGGCAGAAGGGACAGCGGGGAATCGAGTGGTAGGCGAGCGAAGCGACGGGAAGCTGCAGTGGTAGGCGAGCGAAGCGACGGGAAGCTGGGATGGTAGGCGAGCGAAGCGACGGGGGGCTGCAGTGGTAGCGCTACCCCGGGTCGTCATCGCCGCTCCCGCATCGGGGCACGGCAAGACGACGGTCGCCACCGGACTGATGGCGGCGTTGGCCGCCCGCGGGCTTCGGGTGTCCGGCCACAAGGTCGGGCCCGACTACATCGACCCGGGCTACCACGCCATGGCCACCGGTCGACCCGGCCGCAACCTCGACCCGTTCATGGTGGGCGAGAGCCGGATCGTGCCGCTCCTGCTGCACGGCGCCGCGACGGCCGACGTGGCGATCGTCGAGGGCGTGATGGGGCTGTTCGACGGCAGGCTCGGCACGGCAGGCGAGTCGTCCACCGCTCACGTCGCGCAGCTGACCTCGTCGCCGGTGGTCCTCGTCGTGGACATCTCCCACGCCTCACGCACCCACGCGGCGGTGGTCTCGGGGCTCGCGCACTTCGACCCGAAGATCCGCATTGCGGGCGTCGTCCTGAACAAGGCCAGCACGGCACGCCACGCCAACGAGGTCGTCGAGGCGCTGGGCCCCACCGGGATACCGGTACTCGGCGTGCTTCCGCGCGATTCCGGGGTCGAGACGCCGTCCCGTCACCTGGGCCTGGTGCCCGCCGCCGAGCGGGCCGAGTCGGCGGCCACCCTTTCGCGGTTGGCTGCGGTGATCGCCGAGCACGTCGACCTCGATGCCGTACTCGACATCGCAAGGGCGGCAACCCCTCTGGACCACGAGCCGTGGGACGCCTCCCGCGAGGTCGGTGCGGCGTCGAATACCCGCCCGGTGGTGGCCATGGCGGGCGGGCGAGCGTTCACCTTCCGGTACGCCGAGACCGAGGAGTTGCTGCGCGCTGCGGGTTGCGAGGTGGTCGATTTCGACCCGCTCACCGATTCTGCGCTGCCGTCGGGCACCGCGGGAATCTATCTCGGCGGCGGGTTTCCCGAGGTGCACGCGGGCGAACTGGCGACCAACGCAGCGCTGATGACCGACCTGTGCGCCGCCATCGAGGCGGGTGTGCCCACCGTTGCGGAGTGTGCAGGCCTGGCCTACCTGTGCCGCACCCTGGACGACACCCCGTCGGTCGGGGCGGTCGCCGCCACCGCCGAGATGACACCGCGACTGACCCTCGGCTACCGAACGGCGACCTCTCCCACGGACTCGCTGCTCGCCAGGGCCGGCGACCGGGTGACCGGGCACGAGTTTCACCGCACCCGCGTCACCCCACCCGCGGGAAACTCCGAAAGCACGACTGCCGCATGGGATCTGCCCGCACCGGAAGGATTCGCGTCCGCGACCATGCACGCGTCGTATCTACACGTGCACTGGGCCGGGCATCCCCAGCTCGCGCAGCGATTCGCCGACGCGGTCCACGCCGGCGCCCTCAGAGCTTCAGGACGCGACCCGCGATCACCAGGTGCACCTCGGCGCACTGCACGGCGACCCGTTGATTGACCGTGCCGAGGAGGTCGCGGAACAGCCTGCCGGAGCGGTGGGCAGGCACCACCCCAAGACCGACCTCATTGGTCACCACGACGACGTGCGACGCACCCTCCAGCGCATCGCACAGGCCGTCGAGGCGCCGCGCGACCGCATCGGACACCGCGTCGGGTGGTGCGTCCCAGAGTTCTTCGTCGTCCAGCAGGGCGGTGAGCCACGTGCCGAGGCAGTCGATCAGGACGGGGCCGTCCGCGGCGCGCAGGGCATCGGCGATCTCCGCGGTCTCGACGGTCACCCAGTCGGAGGGACGGCGGGCCCGATGCCGGGCCACCCTGGTGTCCCAGTCGGGATCGCTTCCGTCGGCCGGACGTCCTGGCGCTACGTAGGTGACTCCCGGGGCGCCGGACAGAAGTTCTTCGGCGTGAGCGGACTTGCCGGAGCGCACACCGCCGGTGACCAGGATCCGCACTCCGCCATCGTAGGCGGCCGCTGGTGAGGGCATCGCTGACCGCCCGTGCCGCCGGGCTGCTTCTCGGCCATGCCGCCGACCGTCTGTTCGGTGATCCGCGGCGCTTCCATCCCGTGGCCGCGTTCGGGCAGACGGCCGCCCGGCTCGAGCAGCGGACGTACGAGGACAGCAGGCTGCGGGGCGCGGGGTACCTGCTGGTCCTGGTGGGCGGTTCGACCGCGGCCGCGGTGGCTGCGGAACGGTCGGCGCGCCAACCGGTGGCCCGCATGCTGCTGACGGCGGCGGTCACCTGGGCGGTGCTCGGCGGGCGATCGCTGGAGCGCGAGGCGGCCGCGGTCCACCACCTCGTCGTCGCCGGCGACCTGGATGGCGCCCGCAGGCGCCTGCGGAATCTCGTCGGGCGTGACACTGCCGCCCTGACGCCCGACGAGATCGCCAGGGCCGTCATCGAATCGGTGGCCGAGAACACCAGCGACGCCGTCGTCACCTCGTATGTCTGGGGTGCCGTCGCCGGCGTGCCCGGCCTGGTGGCGCATCGCGCCGCCAACACCCTCGACGCCATGGTGGGCCACCACAATGCTCGTTACGAACGGTTCGGGTGGGCCGCTGCACGTTTCGACGACGTGCTCGGGCTCCCCGGTGCCAGGGTGGCCGGTCTGCTCACCACGATCCTCGCGCCGGACCCCCGTGGCGCGCTGGTCGCGTGGCGGCGCGACGCACGTGGCCACCCAAGCCCGAATGCCGGTGTGGTGGAGGCGACTTTCGCCGGTGCCCTCGGAATTCGACTGGGCGGCACCAACACCTACTACGGCAATCGCCAGGAACACCGGGCGTTGATGGGGCAGGGCCGCGCCCCGTCACTCGACGACGTGCCGGCAGCCAACCGACTGGCCCATCGCGTCGGATGGGCGGCGGCGCTCAGCGCTGCGGGTCTCTGTCTGGTGCGCGGATTCCGGCGGTGAACGTCACGCCAACGCGCGCACCCACGCGACGGCGTCGTCGACACCGGACACCACCGGCACGTCACCTGGCGGTCCTGGGCGACTGACGATCACCACCGGCACCCCCAGCGTGGCGGCCGCCAGCATCTTCGGCCACGTGTACTCACCGCCAGAATCCTTGGTGACCAACACGTCTGCGCCGTGTTCACCGAGGACGGCCAGCTCGCCCGACAACTCGTAGGGGCCACGATCGTTGAGCACCCGCCAGCTCGGCGGCAATGCGACGTCGGGTTGGTCGACGACGCGCGCGAGTACTGCCTTGTCCCGCAACGCCGGAACGAAACGCAGCAATTGCTGGCGTCCCGTGGTGAGGAACGGCCGCGTTCCCAGCCGGGCGGCCTCGACGGCGGCCCGCTCGTGGCTGTCGACCCAGTGCCACGACGGCAAGGCCCGCTCGGCCCACCCCGGCCGCTCCAGCCGTAGCAGAGGCCGCGGCGTCGGGCCGCTGGTGCAGGCTTCGACGGCGGTCGCCGACATGGTGATCGCGAAGGGATGTGTGGCGTCGACGACCGCGTCGTAGTCCGCGAGGGCCGACCGCAGTCCCTCGACGCCGCCGAACCCACCGATGCGGACGGGACCGACCGGCAACCGCGGGTGCGCCACCCGACCGGCCAGGGAACTCGTCACGTCCACGCCGTCGGCCACCAGTCGCGCGGCGAGCGCCCGGGCTTCCGACGTCCCTCCAAGGAGCAGTACCCGGGCGGCCGTCACGGCGCTCCCGGCGCGAGGAAGGGAAGGGGGCCTGGGCCGTCACCGACGAGCGTCAGGAGCGCATCGACGTCGAGGTGCGCTTCGACGAGCTGGCCGAGAAGGTCGAGTCGCCGATCGCGGGCCGCGGGGAAGCTGACCCCCGACGGGTCGAGGCCGAGCGTTTCGCGCAGGAACGCCGCACGGAGGGCGTCACCCTCCAACGAGCCGTGCCACATGGTGCCGAACACCTGCCCGGCCCGTGCCCCGCCGAGGAACTCCTGCGCATCGGCGCCGCGGGTGGTGCGGCCATGGTGGATTTCGTAGCCCGCCGCGGGCACCCCGAGCGCCGTGCCCTGCGGCAGCCGCAGCACCTTCGCCGCGGCGAAGCTCGTCTGCACGTCGAGCAGCCCAAGCCCCTCGACTTCCGGAACGCCACCCTCGACGCCGTCGGGATCGCGAATCATCTTGCCCAGCATCTGAAAACCACCACAGATGCCCAGTAGCGGCTTGCCCGACGCGACGTGCGCACGCACCGCGCGATCCAGCCCGCGGGACCGCAGCCACGCCAGATCGGCGATGGTGGCCCGGGTGCCGGGCAGCACCACCAGGTCGGCGTCCCCGATGGCACGCGGGTCGGAGGCGAAGACGACGTCCAGCTCGGGTTCCAGGCCGAGCGCGTCGACGTCGGTGAAGTTGCTGATCCGCGGGAGCCGGATGACTGCGACCCGCCGTGCCCCGTCACCCCCGGCCCGCCTGCCAGCCAGATCGAGCGCATCCTCGGAGTCCAGCCACAGATCGGGGTGCCACGGCAGGGTGCCGTAGACCCGTCGACCCGTGACGCGCTCCAGGTCGCGCAGCCCCGGCGCCAATAGGTCGAGGTCGCCACGGAACTTGTTCACGACGAACCCCGCCACCAGCGCCTGATCCTCAGGCGAGAGCAGCGCGACGGTGCCCAGGAACGCGGCGAACACCCCGCCACGGTCGATGTCGCCGACGACCACCGTCGGCAAGCCCGCATGCCGAGCCAACCCCATGTTCACGTAATCGCCTGCGCGCAAGTTGATCTCGGCCGGGCTGCCCGCGCCCTCTGCGATGACGACGTCGAACCGGGCAGCGAGGTCGTCGTACGCGGCGTGTGCGGCCGTCGCCAGCGCGCGGCGACCCTCCAGCCAGTCCGAAGACGACACCTCGCCCCACGGTCGGCCCATCAGCACGACGTGACTACGGCGGTCGCTGCCCGGCTTGAGCAGTACGGGATTCATCGCAGCCTCGGGAATCGATTGCGCAGCAACGGCTTGCACCCACTGCGCGCGGCCGATCTCGACGCCGTCACCTTCGGGTCCGTCCCGATTCCCCGTCGCGTCGCTCGGCCCGGCGCACACCATCGAGTTGTTCGACATGTTCTGCGCCTTGAACGGCGCCACCTTGATGCCGCGCCTGGCCAGGGCTCGGCACAGCCCGGTGGTCACGATGCTCTTGCCTGCGTCGCTGGTGGTGCCCGCGACGAGGAGGCCGGGCACTAGGGTTTCCTAAAGAGGAACACGTCCATCACCCAGCCTGCGTTGGCCTTCGCCTTCTCTCGGGCTTCGGCGATGTGGGGCAACGCTTCTCGCAGTTTGCCCGTCACCAATCGCTCCCCAGTGGCTCCAAGGTTGGCGCCCCACCAGACCGTCCAGTCGTCCAGCCCGGCGAGGTCGAGCCGCTCCGGTGGCGGGTTGAGCATCGCCACGATGTTGTCTAGCCCCGCGGAGACCGCGTCCCGTAGCCGACGACCGGTCGTCACGTGGACCGGTCTGCCGACCTCGTGCAGCACCATGCGATGACGGGCCGCCAGCAGCTGTGGTGCGCTGATGCCGGGCAGTACGTCGAAGTCCACCGGCACGCCCAGCTCGCGAACCTTCTCCACGATGCGAATCGTGGAGTCGTATAGTGACGGGTCCCCCCAGACCAGGAATGCCGCGGTCCCGCCACGCGTCCGCAGCACCGCCGCGTATTCCATCGCCCGCGCTTCGTGCCAATCGGCAACGGCGCCTTGATATCCGTCGGTGGTCAACTCGGCAGAACGGTCGCGCTCCGGGTCGCGCACCGTGACGATCTCGACCGAGTCGGCGTGCTGATCGAGGACGGCGCGGCGCAGGGCGAGGAGCCCGTCCCCGTCCCCCTTGTCGGCGGCGAGCACGTAGTCCACCGATTGCAACGCGTCGGCGACTTCGGGCGTCACGTGCTGCGGGCCCATGCCGACTCCGAGAATGCGTACCCTCACGTCAAGCCTGAACCGCACCGCGGCCGCGGTCTTCCAGATCGCCTTCGACCTCGAGGTAGGCCTGCTGCAGCGCGGCGAGCGTCGCCGGATCCGGCTCGGCCCACAGGCCGCGGTCGGCCGCCTCCTGCAACCGTTCCACGATGCCGTGCAGCGCCCACGGGTTGGAGGTGTCGAGAAACTCCCGTGTCTCAGGGTCCAGGACGTACTCCCTGGCGAGTTTCTCGTACATCCAATCGTGCACGACCCCCGCCGTCGCGTCGAAGCCGAACAGGTAGTCGACGGTCGCCGCGAGTTCGAAGGCGCCCTTGTAACCGTGGCGTCGCATCGCGGCGATCCACCGCGGATTGACGACGCGGGAACGGAAGACGCGGGCCGTCTCCTCCGACAGCGTGCGCGTGCGCACCGCGTCGGGTGACGTCGAGTCGCCCACGTACGCCTTGGGGTTCGAGCCGGTGAGCGCCCTGACGGTCGCGATCATGCCTCCGTGGTACTGAAAGTAGTCGTCGCTGTCCGCGATGTCGTGTTCACGGGTGTCGATGTTCTTGGCGGCCACCTTGATTCGCGCGTAGTTGGTGCGCATGTCATCCGGCGCGGGGGTTCCGTCCAGGCCGCGGCCGTACGCGAACCCGCCCCACGCGGTGTAGACCTCGGCGAGATCCCGGTCGTCCCGCCACGTTCCGGCCTCAACCACCTGCAGAATGCCTGCCCCGTAGGACCCCGGTTTCGACCCGAACACGCGCGTCGTGGCCCGGCGTTCGTCGCCGTGCTGGGCCAGGTCGGCGCGGGCGTGGGCGGCGACGAAGTTCTGCTCGTCGGGCTCGTCCAGCTTCGCAACCATCCGCACGGCATCGTCGAGCATGGCCACCACGTG
>NZ_JBEVLO010000428.1:0-3850 GCF_040509115.1 Mycobacterium sp.
ATAGCGACAGGGCGACGATCGCCAACGGTGTCGCGGCCATTGCGGCCACTGCTCCGCTCAGCGTGGCCCGAGTCTGGATCTTGGCTAGGCCCCTTTGCGGATCCGTCAGGCGCTCGGCGCGGACGAGCACGGCAACGGCGGCTGCGGCCAGACCATGGGCCGGCGTACCAGCACCCGATAGCGCCAGTAGGCCCGCCAACAGGGGTTGGCGACCATGTCGTCGAGCGGCGGCGTCGTCGGCACACATTTCCAGCAGTGAGCTGATTTGGGTTGCGGCGTTGCCGAAGAGCGCGACCCTGGGCAGGGCCGCAGCCAAGCCGCGCACCGCCGCCACGACGTAGGCGTGGTGTCCATCGAGATGAGCGCGCTCGTGGGCGATCACGGCCGCGAGTTGTATTTCGTCCAGGGCTGCCAGGGCGGCGGTGGTTACCACGATCGCCGGCGGGCGACCCGCCACGCAATACGCCGCGGGTTCGGACGCCTCGATGACCACGACGTCGCTGCCGTCGGACCTGCCCACCAGGCGCACGGCGTCGGCGTGCTCGAGGGTGTGGGTACGCATACGGCTCAGTGCGCGGCCAATGCGCACGCAGATCGCGATCAGACTCCCGACGGCAATCGCCACCGCAACGGTGGCGACGATCCGGGCCGGCCAGCCAGCGTGGCCTACGAGGATCGCCTGGAGGCGTTCCAGACACGACACCAGAAGTGCGTCGGGGCCGTCCCAATGCCCCGCAGCTTCGACCAAGAGCATCGCGATCGCGCCGATCGAGCATCCGGTCACGGTGACGACGGCGGTAAACCAGGCGATTATCGCCAAGCGTGGCGCACCGCCGTCGGCGGTGACCCGAAGGAGGAACTTCGGCCCTGCGGCCAGGACCACGACGACGTACAGCAGCAGTGCCGCGGCGACCGTCATCGCCGACTCGACCTACGGGCAAGGCGTCGCAACGCAGCGCGCAGGTCGGCGGATTCCTCGGCGTCGATCTGGGCCACGAAATGACTGAGTACCGCTTCCGAACGGCCGCCGCCGCTCAGTGCCTCCAGCATCAGGCGGGCGCTGTGTTCCTCGCGGGTCAGGGTTGGCCGGTAGCGGTAGGCCTTGCCGTCGCGTTCGCGCGACAGCCAGCCCTTGCCGTGCAGGTTGTCCATCGTCGACATCACCGTGGTGTAGGCGATGTGGCGCTCGGTGCTCAATTCGTCGAAGATCTGCCTGACCGTGGTGTCGGTGTCGGGGTCGCGGTTCCACAGGCGATCCATGATGTCCGCCTCGAGTTCGCCGAAGCCACGCACACGACCCATGATCGAACCTCCTGATTTGGTCAGTAGGTAGCTTACGGGGTCGATCGGCGGCGGGCGGCCAGTCGCACGCTGACGGGACGCACCCCCTGGCCCGGCTAGCTTCTACTGACTAACTCAGTAGGAAAGCCGCGTGCCTTCAGCTGCCGGAGCCGATTCGCGATGCGCTGAGAGCTGATTCGAGGTCACGATGGCCCGCCGACCCTTGACGCTTTGCATGCTCATATGCATATTATTGCATGTATGACCCGTCGTGACGGTGACCCAGGAGGCGGGCCCAGCGGCGACTACCGGCAATCCACGAGACTCGTGACGATGCTGGCTGCCGCCACTGAGTTCGAGCACGCCGACGTCGAAGCGGCCGTCGTATTCGTCGACCTGGCCGGATTCACCGCGTACACCGAGACTCACGGTGATCATCGGGCTGCTCAGCTGTCGGAGACGTTCGCGTTGGTGTCTGCACGGGTCCTCGGGTCCGCCGACGAGATGATCAAGACCATCGGCGATGCAGTCCTGGTGATGTGCCAGAACGCCACCAGCGCAGTGGGTTTCCTTCGACGGCTCACCACCGAAACCGGTCGCATCCCGGGGTTCCCGATGCTGCGCGCCGGCGTCGCCGCGGGTCCCGTGGTCAAGCGACGCGGAGACGTCTTCGGCTCGACGGTCAACACCGCGGCAAGGCTGGTGGCGATCGCACAGGCCGGTCAGATCGTCGTCAACGACGCTGCCGCGTCGGCCCTTCAGGCCGCTGATCTCGCTGCGTTGACCGCGTTGGGACCGTTGGAGTTGCGCAATGTCGGCACGCCCGTCGAGGCGTTCACCCTCGACGTCGCGACCCGCCACCGGCACCACGTGGATCCGATCTGCCGAATGCACGTCCCCGCCAATTTTTCCGGGCCGACGATCACACGGTTGGGCACGACGTACCGATTCTGTTCGACCGACTGCCTACGGCAGTTCAGCGACAACCTCGGCTCAAGCACCTCGCCTCGTCGCGAGGAATCGATGGGGCCGTCGGTCCGGTGACGAGAACCATTGCGCGCGTTCAGGTCTTCCAGCATTGGGCACCGTCATGCTGTGTCGTACACTCCGACGGAGTTCTTCACCACGACCGGATCGCCGCTGCCGAACGTGTCGTAGAACCACTGCAGGAATACGTGTCCGGAGCTAGCGATCGTCGTGAAGCTGACCGGTGTCATCGCCGTGGCGTCCGCCATCGATGGCTCGAACGTCCTGCGCGGCGTCGTGGTCGACGTTGCCCTGCTGACCGGGTTGCGGAACGAACTCGTCTCGTGGATCCGGGATGCCGTCGCCTGCAACACGACGCTTCCGATACGACCGGCGCCGCTGCCCGGCGCGCACCCGGACCCCGCGCGGCGCTAATCCCGGAGGGCTTGCTCGACTGCGGCCGAAAGATCCTCGTAGCTCTGGAAACTTACTTCGCTTCCGTCGAGGAAGAAGGTCGGTGTCCCCTGGACGCCGAGGGCCCTGCCGTCGGCTACGTCCACGTTCACCCGATCGAGGGTGGCGGGATCGTCATAGGCCGTATCGAATTCGGCCATGTCGAGACCCATTTCGGTGGCGAAGCCGCGGAACGTTGCGTCGGCCGGAACCCGCTGCTCACCCCACTGGCTTTGGGTTTCGTACATTTTCTTGTACATGGACTCGAACTTGCCCTGCTGGGCGGCCGCCTCGACTGCGCGCGCCGCCCTCTCTGCGTTGAAGTGGGATTGTATCGGGAAGTAGCGGACGACGAAGTTCACGCGATCCCCGTACTGAGCTCGCAGCTGTTCGACCATCGGGAACGCCGCGCGGCACGCCTCGCACTCGAAGTCCAGGAACTCCACCAAGGTGACCTCACTGTCGGGCACGGTGTTGAGCCGACGACTGTTGTCCCGGACCAGCTGACCCACGTCCCCGCCCTGAGCCTGCGCGACGGCGGGAGTGTCCTTGTTCTGCACCGACAGATACACACCAGCTCCGATGACTATGGTGATCACCGCGAAGGCGGTCAGCAGAATCCTGGAGATGGGTGCCATCTGAACAATCCTTCGCGAAGTCGGGCGACGTCGTACCGTGCCGGAGCGATCGTTGCGGCAGCGGTGCGCCGAGACGGGATTCGAGCGGGATGCCCCGCAGATCCAACTATATACGTAGCAAGACCGTAGGTTTGGCGACGGTCGTCGGCCCGTCGGGTCGAAGAGCGATGCGCGGGACTGCGGGCGAGGCGCCACCTTCCCCACCAGGCGACCGGAGCCAGCGCAATGACGCTCCACATGCCTGGGACGTAGCCAACGCCGGCGGGATCGAACGGCGAAGAACTCCATGTGCTCTTCTTCGACACGGTGAATCACGAACAGCATCAACGTGATCCAGTACGGTGCGGACGTCGGTCCAGGGGTTCGGCGCGGGAACCACCACCGCGATTCCCGTCAGCCGCCCACGACTGAGGCGAGGTCGGCGGGCACCGCCATCGGGGTCAGCAGACCTGCCTCGACCCGACCGGTGTTGCCCACCGGATAGCGCCCGGTCATCGAGCCCGGCGCGGCGA
>NZ_JBEVLO010000429.1:0-5034 GCF_040509115.1 Mycobacterium sp.
GTGACAACCGATTCGTGGTGGCCGCACCGGTGATGGTGCCTGCATACATGCCATCGCCCACCGAGCCCCTTGGACTGCGAGTAGTCGATGCCGCGACGCTGGAAGTAACAGATGTGTTGCCCTCGGAAGTTCAGCCCATGGCTGTGCACGTCACTAGCACCGGTGCGCTACTGGTCAGCGAGACCCCAATGCGTCACAAGCCCGGCGCCGATCCCCATGCGCTGCCGGAGTTTCCCGACGGGCACCTGAGGGTCTACGAATCCGGCACCCTGCAGTTGCGCGGTCGGGTTCCCATCGGTCCCAGCGTCCTGACCGTGCGGTCGAGCCCGGATGGCAACCGCGCCTACGCCTCCAGTCTGGTCTCCGGGAACGTAACCGTCATCGACCTTGATGGCCTCGACGTGGTCGCCACCATTCCAGTTGAGCGGGGCGCACATGGAATGACCGTCGTCCCCGCCGGATGATCGGCCCGACATTGTGTTGTCAATGTCGTTGCAGGACAATCATTTCAGTGCCCCGATGGTGTCGGCGATGCCGACGGTGCCGACGGTGTCGGCGATGACCGCTGACTGCTGATTGCGACGTGTTCGGTAGTCGGCCGGGGTGCTGTCGCGGCCGCTCCGGCCGGTGGCGATCAACGCGGGTCGCGGCCCTCGACAGCGCCGCCGGGGGTGAGCACGCGCCGGACCGCCGAACGCAGCCACGCGTGCGCCCCGTCCGCGGAATTGCTTGGATGCCAAGCCATGCCGATCACCACCGAGGGCAATGCGAAGGGCGGTTCTACGATGGACAGTCCCATGTCGAGAGCGAGATCACGCAGCGGCGCCGGCGATGCTGCAGCGGGTTCGAGCGGGACAAGGCAAACCATGTCGCTGCGCGAAGACAACGTCATCGCGGTGACATGGCTGGGCAACACTCCGACCACCCTGCGCTGCAACTCTAGTTCTGCCAGTGCCGCGTCGATCGGGCCAGTGAAACGGCCGCGTCTGCTCACGGTGATGTGCGCCGCTTCCGCGACGCGCTCGGGAGAGCAATCGCCCTCACTCAGCGGATGGCCACGGCGCATGACGAACACCATGGCTAGCGTCAGGAGTTCCTCGGTGACGGTCTCGGGGTCGACGTGGTCCAGAACGCCGACTTCGAGATCAACGCGCCCGTCGCGCAGTGCTGGGCCTCCCTCGAGTTGTTCGGGGAGGAAGCGGATCGAGACTCCGGGCGCCTCTCGCTCGGCTAGCGAGAAGATGCGCGGCGCGAGTGCTGCTGTCACCAAGTCGCCGACCTGTGCGGTGAAGGTAGTGCGGAGCAGCGCCGGGTCGGTCCGCTCCGCCGGCGCCAGCAAGACACCAAGTTGGCGCACAACGGCGTTGACCTCCGCGCGCATCGCTTCGGCGCGTGGGGTGGGGATCATGTGCTGGCCGGCGCGCACGAGCAGCGGGTCTCCCAAAACCCGGCGAAGTCGGCTCAGTGTGCGGCTCATCGACGCAGGTGAGGTGTGCAGCCGGCCAGCCGCGCGGGTGACGCTCTGCTCGGTTAGAAGGACGTCCAACGCGATCAGTAGGTTGGCATCGACACCTGGACGCACACTGCGTATTTCATCATTCGTCAGGATCGTTTCCTTGCTTTTCCGTCATTTCCCCGTCCCCGTGCGGGATGGGCGGCGTTGTCGGGCGGCCAGTCGGGGCCGCGTTGCTCGCCGTCGCCTACGGACGGTTGGCGTGGTGAACCGACCGCAGACGACGCAATCGGGGGCTCGGTGGACGATGGCGATCTCCCTGTGAGTGCTATGGGCGCGCCGCGTGGCGGCTCGCCCTTGAATCAACGGCAACTCGAGTGCTTCTTCGCCGTCGCGCGGGAACTGCATTTTCGCCGCGCCGCGGAGGGGCTGCACTTAGGGCAGGGCACCGTCAGCGAAGCCGTCGCGGCGCTGGAACGCTCCGTCGGTGCCCAACTCTTCCACCGCACCACCCGCACCGTCGAGCTAACCGCGGCCGGCTACGAACTGCTGGCGGCGACCCTGGGCCCCTACGAACGCCTCGCCGAGGCCTTTGGAAGCGTCCAGGCGGTGCGGCGGCCACCGGGACTTCGTCTAGCGCATACTCCAGAACTCGGCCAGTTGGTGCTGCCTCGACTAATCGCCGCGCAGGCCACCGCCGCCGGTGACGCAGCCTCGCCCGTGACTTGGATTCCGCGACGGCTGCACACCCACGACCAGATCGCGGCTGTGCGCTCCGGCGCAGTCGGGCTGGGTCTGTGCTGGCAGCCCCAAGTCGACGACGCTGAACTATCTGCCGTTGAGATCGCCCGGATTCCGTGCGTGGCGGTGCTACGCGCCGACGACCCGCTTGCCGACCGGCCGCATGTCGCAGTAGGCGACCTGCAGGGGCGCCGTCTGCTGATCACGCCCCGCTCCTACAACGTCTTCCTGGGCGGGCGTATCGACTCCGCGCTGGCTACCGCCGGAATTGCCCCCGACCGGGTCGAGGAGTTCCTGCATTTCACCGAGCTGAGCTTCGCCGTAGCCACCGGGGTAGCCGTGGTCGGGATCCACCCGGCCAGCATCGCAGTGCTCAACACGACACCCGGACTGGTCTTCCGGGCTCTCGTCGAACCGTCGGTGCACATCAGCATGGTCGTGCTCGGCGCGGCCACGCTCCACCCCGCCGCGCGTGAGGTTACCGAGGCGCTCCGCGACATCGGAAGTCGGATACGACAAGAGATCGCGCGCGCTTTGACGCCGACATGAATCAGGACCGCGGCTCAGCTAGCGGGAGCCTGGCGGGCCGACCGGAGTCGACGAACACGGGGTGGATCGTCCGTCGGCCGAACAAGTACGTGCCGTCGACGACGGCGTACTCGTCGGCCACGTCGGCGACGACGATCGGGGCAGCGAAATTTACCGGAGGGGGCTCGTCGGCGCCAAAAAGCATCATGATTGACGAGCCGCGCACAATGGCGTCCCCGCCACGCGCCACCACGAGATTGGTGAACACGTGGCGCGCGGTGCGTCGTCCCAGCGCACGCCGCCGGTCATAGGCCGCCTTGATGGCCGCACGGCCCCGCTCGCCACGACCGTCGTATTCGAAGTAGCCGTCCTCGGTGAAGAGCAGTTCGTTGTCCACCGCCGCATCCACATCGATGCGCCGCGCGAATTCGAACACGAGCGCTTGAATGGCGAAATACTCCAAGACCGTATCCACTATGACGTCTCCCATGTTCAAAAATGGACCCGACCGGAGAAGGTCCCCTGCACGGCCGCGAGTCGCCGCGTCTGGACCAATTTCCCGGAGGTCCTGCCGGGGCCGGGACGGCTAGCCCAGCATGTCACCGCTGCCCGACGCCGATCAATGAGCCGTTGCACGCCACACTGATCGGCCTCCCGATCAGTCGGCACGGATAGCGAGAAACTGGTCGTGAGCCGCCCGACCCCAAGTGACGAACAACGACCATTGATCGGCCCGTCGATCACTGCGGCGCGCGAAAGGTCATTGATCGCCACCGAGACTCGGTGCGAGAGTTTGAGTTCAACATCAGCGGCCAGCCCTACGTCGCACCTCGTGTACCAGGAACCGCTGATCACCTTCTGGCGCCTGCCGTTACGTCGAGCGTCGGGGCCAATCCGGACGTCGAAAGCGAGCACAACGATGTACCACTCGAGCGATCCACGAAACACTCTGTCCAGCAATGGTTCTCGGTCCAGCGACCTGACAACGAAATATGGAAGACCGCAACTGCTCGAGCTACACAACCTTGATGCCTCGGCACAAACGCCTGCCGGTTCTCGAACGTGGTTGGTGCGCACCTCCAACTATCTGGTCGCCTATCACGAAGTGCTTGGTGGCGACGCCGTTGTCCTGTTACCGGCGGTCGCCGACCGGCTCGTCCTGGTTCCACACGACCAAGAGTCGATCACCGTCGAGCTGCACTCGAGGGGACCTGGCAACGCACCAGTGACTGTCGAAGCAGCCAGCATCTTGGTGGTCCCAGGGCCAGCACGGCTCACCGCGCACACCGCGGCGACCATCATCGAGGCGGTGCACTTCGACGATCTGTCGGCGGCTCCGCGGGCGCTAAACGAGGACTTCTACACAGTTCCTGTTCCCGGCGTAGCCCTCCGACCGGGGCGTCGAGTGCCGGGTCTGCAGCATGCGATCACGGTGTATTCGATGTCGGATTACCGCTCCAGCCCCGATCGGTTCGGACGCATAGTCTGCAGCAGCAACATCATGGCCAACCTGCTGGAAATTGAGGACGGCCCGCGCGACGAGACGCGACTGTCGCCCCACAGCCACGACGACTTCGAACAGTGCTGCATCACCACCCGTGGACGTTATGTGCATCACTGGCGGACGCCGTGGACACCGGACTCGACGACCTGGCGCGACGACATGCATCCGGTCTACGACAGCCCCGGCATCGCAATAATCCCACCTGGCGTGATGCACACGGCAAACAGCACCACCGCGGGAGCCAACCAGATGATCGACCTGTTTGCGCCGCCGCGCGCCGACTTCACCGACAAGGGATGGGTGCTCAATGCCGAGGATTGCGCATTGTGATGGCGCCGGATGCGGCAACACGGGGTAGGCCGGCTCTTGGCACGTGGCTCAAACTCGACGCCCCTGAAACCGTAGAAGTAATCGCTGCGGCCGGTTTAGATTTCGTGATCATCGACCTCGAACATGCGGCGATCGGTTTACCCACCGTGTCCACCATGCTCTCGTTGGCTCGACACTGCGGCATCGACGGATTGGTGCGCGTACCGGATCATTCTGGGGCGCTAGCGGCGATGATGTTGGACCAAGGTGCAGCCGGCGTGGTGGTTCCCAGCGTGGAGACCGCGGCGCAGGCGCGCGCGATCGTCAACGCGGTGCGGTTCGCTCCCTGGGGTCGACGCAGTTTGTCGACGAGCGGACGGGCCGGTATGTGGGGTGCTGTGGACGCGCTGGACTACATGAGCGCCCAAAATGCAGCCACGAGCGTCTACTTGCAGATCGAGAGCGCACCTGCCATCCGAGCGGCCAAGGACATCGCCGA
>NZ_JBEVLO010000430.1:0-18460 GCF_040509115.1 Mycobacterium sp.
CCGGCCAACACCCGCCCTGTCATGCAGCTCCGACTACTTGGACATCTCGAGGCCAGCCTGGACGATCGCCCGGTCACCCTGGGTGGCGCCAAGCAGCGCGCGGTGCTCGCCATGCTGGTGATGGGGCGCAACCGCCCGGTCAGCAGCGAGTCCCTCGTCAACGCCGCGTGGGAGCAGTTCCCGCCGCCCGAGCCCAAGGCCAGCCTGCACTCGTACATCTCGAACCTGCGCCGCCTCATCGCGGGCGCCGGGCTCGATGCCCGGTCGGTACTCGCCAGCGCGCCGCCCGGCTACCGACTGGCCGTCGACGACGCCAATTGCGACATCGGCCGCTTCATCGCCCACAAGACCGCAGGCGTCCGCGAGGCCGCCGCGGGTCAGTTCGAGCAGGCCAGCAGGCACCTGTCGGACGCGCTCGCGGAGTGGCGCGGCCCGGTTCTCGACGACCTGCGCGAGTTCGAGTTCGTCGATCCGTTCGCCACTGCGCTGATCGAAGACAAAGTGGTCGCGCACACGGCCCACGCGGAAGCCGAAATCGCTTGCAACCGTGGCTATGCCGTGATCGGCGAGCTGGAGACACTGGTCGGCGAACACCCGTACCGCGAGCCGTTGTGGACCCAGCTGATCACCGCCTACTACCTGACGGAACGGCAGTCGGACGCGTTGGACGCCTACCAACGCCTCAAGTCCACACTCGCCGACGATCTCGGGATCGACCCCGGACCGTCGGTGCGCGCGCTGCACGAACGGATCCTCCGCCAGGAGCCGTTGAACGCGAAGAAGGCGGCGTCGACCACGGCGGTGGCCAAGATCGTCAACATCGACATGCGAACCGCGGCAGGCACCAGGACCGCGCTGGCGCAGCTGCGCATGGTGACGGGCCCGTCATCGGGAGCCAGGCCCGGACGCAGCCATCCGCTGTTGGCGGGTGCCACCAGAATCGGGCGGCTGCCCGACAACGACATCGTGCTCGACAACCCCAACGTGAGCCGCCACCACGCGGTGATCATCGATACGGGAACGAGTTACGTGATCACCGACCTGCACTCGGCCAACGGGATCGAGGTCGGCGATCAGCGTGTTCGGGGTACCGCCATGCTCGATGACGGCGATCGGATCCGGATCTGCGACTACGAGTTCGTGTTCGAGCTCCACCAGCCTGCGTGATCGCGGTGAGCACGTGAATGGCTCCGCCGCGGCCGGGTGCAGGCACTAAGGTGGCTGCTGGCGCGTCCGCGATCTGCCGAGGAGCCAGGTCGCGGCGGCCGTAGGGGGAGGAGACGGAACATGAGCGAGCCGAAGTCGCGCGAGGGCACGATGTTTGGCCACTACCGCCTTCTGCGGTTGCTTGGGAAGGGGGGCATGGGCGAGGTCTACGAGGCGGAGGACACCGTCAAGGACCGCACCGTCGCCCTCAAGCTCCTTCCCGAGGGTGCGTCGCACGATCCGGTGTTCCGCAAGAGGCTGCAGCGCGAGGCGCATTCGGCGGGCCGTCTCCAGGAGCCGCACGTGGTGCCGATTCATGACTACGGCGAGATCGACGGCGTCCTCTTCGTCGACATGCGGATGATCAACGGCTCGGATCTGCGCAAGATCCTGACCAACTTCGGCCCCATGACGCCGGCCCGTGCCGTCGCGATCGTCCGCCAGATCGCCTCGGCGTTGGATGCCGCCCACGAAAGCGGTGTCATGCACCGCGACGTCAAGCCCGAGAACATTCTGATCAACCGCGACGACTTCGCCTATCTCGTTGACTTCGGCATCGCCAACGCCTCCACCGACGAGAAGCTCACCGAGTTGGGCACGGCCGTCGGCACCTACGCCTACATGGCCCCGGAACGCTTCACCAACGACGAAGTCACCTATCGCGCCGACATCTACGCACTGGCGTGCGTGCTCTACGAATGCCTTGCAGGTGCGCAGCCCTACGCGGGGAACAGCGTGAGCGTGGTCATCACGGCGCACCTGATGAATCCCATCCCCCGACCGAGTCTCGAGCGACCGGGAATCCCCGTGGCCTTCGACGACGTGGTGGCCAAGGGCATGGCCAAGGATCCCTCTGAGCGCTACGCGTCGGCAGGCGATTTGGCAACCGCGGCGAACGCGGCATTGACGGTGCAGGATCAAGACCAGGCGGAGACGATCCTTCGCCGCGGCGCGGCGGCGACCATGCCGGGGGTGCCGCTGGATCCGTCGGCAACCGTCGCCGGGCCGCCCTCGTTGTCGAAGACACCGCAGTACGGGACCACTCCGCCGCCCTACAGCCCCACCCCACCCCCGTACAGCCCGACGCCACCGCCCTATAGCCCCACCCCAACCCCGTACAGCCCGACGCCGCAACCGTACGGAGCGACCCCACCCCCGTATGGGACGACGCCACCGCCGTACGGGGCCCCGCCGCCACCCGGCGGGGGAACACCCGCGGCGTTCCCGACGGCTCAGGCGCCGATGCCGCAGTACGGTTTTGCGGGGTCACCACCACCGCCGCCAGGCCAACAGCACTGGAATGCTCCGCCGCCCGGCGGTGGATCGCCCGGCGGCAAGAAGACCCCGTGGGTGCCGATCGCCATCGTGGCTGCCGTTTTGGTGTTGGTGCTCGGCGCCGTCGGAATCGTCGTCGCGACCAGCTCCGACGACACGCCATCGAACAACGGGGCATCGAGTTCATCGAGTTCCTCGCGGACGTCGACCACGACGACGAGGACCTCGAAGACGCGCACCAGCACGTCGTCGGGTACCGATGCGGTGGCCACGCTGAGGTCCCTCATCCCGGCCAGCTACCCGGTGAGCGCCTGCGACCCGGTCGAGCCGCCCGCTCGGGGAGCGCTGGCGACGATGGACTGTGGACAGTCCGCGCTGCCCGGCGGCCCAAGCGTCGCGCGCTACTCGATCTACCCCACCCTCGAGGACCTGAACAACGCCTTCACGGCATCGGTCGCCGAGGACGACGAGGTGCTGCGCTGCCCCACGTTCACCTCGGACTCGCCGACCACGTGGCACTACAACGACACGCCGGACGTGTCGGCGGGCCAGATCGCGTGCGGGACGTATGAGGGCAAGGCCGACGTGACGTGGTCACAGGACGCCGACCTTCTGCTCGGTGTCGTCGAGAGCGACAACCTCGACTCCCTACACCAGTGGTGGCTGCACGACAGCTGAATCCCCACCCCGTTGTACGTTGGCCAGACACGCACCGCAGCGAAGGGGATGAGCCATGGCCGTCGGGAGAGGCAACCGAGTATTCGTCGCCGGAGTCGGGATGACGAAGTTCGAGAAGCCGGGCGGACGCGTGGCTCGCGACGCGGATCACGAGTCGAGTCAGGAGGGCTGGGACTACCCGCAGATGGCCAAGGAGTCGGGCACCAAGGCGCTCGCCGACGCCGGCATCGGGTACGGCGCGGTGGAGCAGGGCTTCGTCGGATACTGCTCGGGTGACTCGACGTCCGGCCAGCGGGCGCTCTACGAGCTGGGCATGACGGGCATCCCGATCGTCAACGTGAACAACAACTGCTCCACGGGGTCTACCGCGTTGTACCTTGCGGCACAGACGATTCGCGGCGGACTGGCCGACTGCGTGATCGCGCTCGGCTTCGAGAAGATGCAGCCGGGGTCGCTCGGGGGCGGCGCCCAGGACCGCGAGTCGCCTCTTGGCAACCACATCAAGGCCCTGGCCGAGATCGACGAGTTCGCGTTTCCGGTGGCGCCGTGGATGTTCGGCGCTGCGGGCCGCGAGCACATGAGGAAGTTCGGGAGCACTGCCGAACACTTCGCAAAGATCGGCTTCAAGAACCACAAGCACTCGGTGAACAACCCGTATGCGCAGTTCCAGCAGGAGTACAGCCTCGACGACATCCTGGCGGCGCGGATGATCTCCGACCCACTGACCAAGCTGCAGTGCTCGCCGACCTCGGATGGTTCCGGCGCGGCCATCGTGGTCAGCGAGGACTTCGTCGACGAGCACGGACTGGAAGGTCAGGCCGTCGAGATCGTCGGCCAGTCGATGACCACCGACTTCGCCAGCACCTTCGATGGCAGCGCGGCAAATGTGATCGGCTATGACATGAACGTGCAAGCCGCGCAACGGGTTTACGATCAGACCGGGCTTGGTCCAGAGGACTTCCAGGTGATCGAGTTGCACGACTGCTTCTCGGCCAACGAGCTGCTGCTGTACGAGGCGCTCGGGTTGTGCGGCAAGGGCGAGGCACCCAGGCTGATCGACGACGGCGACACCACTTACGGCGGACGCTGGGTGGTCAACCCGTCGGGAGGCCTGATCTCGAAGGGTCATCCGCTGGGCGCCACCGGCCTGGCACAGTGTGCCGAGCTGACCTGGCAGCTGCGCGGCACGGCCGATAAGCGCCAGGTCAACGGCGTCACCGCGGCGCTGCAGCACAACATCGGACTCGGCGGCGCGGCCGTCGTGACGGCCTATCAGCGCGCCGAGCGCTAGTACCACCCCCGGCCGTCAGTCGCGGGCCTCGACGACCTCGTAGTGACCGTCGGCGTGGCGGGCGCGGATGGTCTTCTTGTCGTACTTGCCGACGCTCGTCCGAGGTACCTCGTCGACGAACGTCCACCTCTCGGGCAACCACCAGCGAACCACCTTGTCCGCCAAGAACTCCCGGAGATCGGCGGCCGAGGCGTCGGCGCCCTCGTTGAGGACGACCGCGGCCAGCGGCCGTTCCTGCCAGCGGTCGTCGGGCACCGCAACCACCGCCGCCTCGAGGACGGCGGGATGCGCGATGAGGTGGTTCTCCAGCTCCACCGACGAGATCCACTCGCCACCGGACTTGATGACGTCCTTGGCGCGGTCTGTCAACGTCACGAAGCTCATCTGATCCATCCGGCCGACGTCGCCTGTCCGCAGCCAACCATCATCGAACTTCGACCCGTCGCGGCCCTGGTAATAGGAGCCGGTGATCCACGGCCCGCGGACCTCGAGCTCGCCAACGGCCTTGCCGTCGTTGGGAAGCGGCTCTCCGGCATCGTCGATGATGCGCACCTCCACACCGCAAACCGGACGACCCTGGGTGGCGCGCAGCGCCCACCGCTCGTCGTCGTCGGACACGCTCCGCGGCGGCCACGCGGTGGTGGCGACGGGTGAGGTCTCGGTCATCCCCCACAGTTGACGGATCGTGACCCCGAACTGCGCCTCGAACGCCTGCATGAGCGACAACGGCACTGCCGATCCCCCGCACGACACCAGGCGCAGCGACGAGATGTCCCGGCCAGGAGAGGATTCCAGGCAGTGCAACACGTCGTTCCAGATCGTCGGCACGGCGCCCGCCACGGTGGGCCGACAAGACTCGACGAGGTCGATGATCGACCTCGCGTCGAGGAACCGGTCGGTCAGGACGAGGTCCGCACCGGCCATCAGCGCGGCGTACGGCAGCCCCCAGGCATTGGCGTGGAACATTGGGACGATCGGCAGCACGGAGTCGTCGGTGCCGATGCCCAACGTGTTCGCCGTGCACGTGCTCATGGCGTGCAGGTAGCTCGAACGATGGCTGTAGACAACGCCTTTCGGGTTTCCGGTGGTGCCGCTGGTGTAACACATCGCCGCAGCGGAGGTTTCATCGACCACGGGCCAGTCGAAATCGGGTGATTGCTCCGCGAGCGCGTCGGCGTACCGGAGCACGGTCTTGCCCGATGCCGTCAATGGTGCCAGCTCACCGTCGCCGACGGCGATGACCGTGTGCACGGTATCCAGCATGGGGAGCACGGCGGCTAGTTGGGCCGTCAGGGACAGGTCGGCGATGATCACCTGATCCTGGGCTTCGTTGGCGATGAAGGCGATCTGTTCGGGTGCCAGCCGGACGTTCAGGGTGTGCAGGACCGCGCCCATCGACGGAACGGCGAGGTAGGCCGCCAGGTGTTCGGCGTTGTTCCACATGAACGTGCCGACCCGCTGGTCGCCGTCGATGCCGAGCCCCCGCAGGGCGTTGGCCAGTCGGCCGACCTGCTCGCCGAGCTCCTCGTAGGTGACGGTGCGGTATCGACCCTCTCCGAGGGCGGTGGTGACCGTGCGCTCGGGGTTCACCCCGCAGGCGTGGCGCATGATCGTGGTGATGGTCAAGGGGACGTCCTGCATGGTGCTCTGCATCTGTCGTTCCTCCCGGGCTCTGGCCGCGATGCTAGTGAAGGCCCGGGTGAAGTTTTGGCGGTTCAGCCCAGGGCTGCCCCAAACTCGTGGAACGAATCGGCCCCATCTGGCGATGTATTGGTGAACGATTCATTCATCAGATAGGGGGCGCCCATGCGTCCATCATTGCTTCTAGCCACTTTCGCCACTTCCGCCGCATTGGTCTCCATGACCCTGGTGGCGCCGGGTGTCGCCAACGCGGAGGAAACCGCTCAGCAGACCATCGCGCGGTACCAGTCCGAGGGCTACACCGTCAACGTCGACCGCGTCGGCAGCGCGCCGATCGAGGACTGCGTCGTGACCAGCGTCCGCAATCCCCAGACGCAAACTCGCTCCATCAAGGACTACTACGGGCCGCGAGACGAGAACGGCGACCGCAGGTATCGGATCATCCAGGTTCCGGTCAGCCAGTCGATCTCGGTGTCGCTCGACTGCTCCAAGTGACGGCACGTCTGGAGTTCCCTTGGCGCCGTCCGTAGTGGATGATTGCCAGCAACATGACAGGACGGTGCTTCATGCGCACGGAGTGGGCGGTCGCTGCGGCGACCTTCGGGATTCTCGGGGCGGCACTGGCGCCTGCGGCGTTCGCCGCGGCGGACGAGGAAACCGCCCAGCAAGTGATCAGCCGGCTCCAGTCCGAGGGGTACACGGTCACCCTCGACAAGATCGGCACCGCACCGATCTCGGAGTGCACGGTCACCAACGTGCGCAATCCGCAGTCGGTATCGCAGCTGGTGCCCTTCGTCGGTCCGGGCAACAACGGTGATCGCATCCTCATCCCCCAGGTGACCAGCCAGTCGATCTCGGTGTCGCTGGACTGCACACGCTGATCCTTGAAACTCCTCGACACCTCGACGCGAGAGGGCCCGGCCAGTTGATTCTGGCCGGGCCCGTCTCGTCTTGCGCGCCGCGCGCTAGGCGGGCGTAGCTACCTTTCCAGTCTTGACTTCGGCGCTCTTCTCGGCCTCTTTCGGCGTCAGGTCGTCGTCGTCCAGCATCGTCAATTCGTCGAACGGCAAGTCTCCCTTGAGCACGGAGTCCACTCGCTGCTTGTCGATCGTGTTCGTCCACGAACCGACCAGCACGGTGGCGACGGCGTTGCCGGAGAAGTTGGTCACCGCGCGGGCCTCTGACATGAACCGGTCGATGCCGACGATCAAACCGACGCCGTCGAGCAAATCGGGACGGTGAGCCTGCAACCCGCCTGCCAGCGTGGCCAGGCCGGCGCCGCTGACGCCCGCCGCCCCCTTGGAGGCGACGATCATGAAGACCAGCAGACCGATCTGCTCACCGATCGCCAGCGGCTTGCCCATCGCATCGGCGACGAACAGCGACGCCATGGTCAGGTAGATGGCCGTGCCGTCGAGGTTGAACGAGTAGCCGGTCGGGACGACGACGCCGACGGTGGTCTTGTCGACGCCCATGTGCTCCATCTTGGCGATCAGCCTGGGCAGCGCCGACTCGGACGACGAGGTGGCGAAGATCAGGATGTACTCGCGGGCCAGGTAGCGGACCAGGCGGAAGATCGAAACGCCTGCCACCAGCCGCATCAGGGCGCCGAGCACGCCGAACACGAAGATGATGCAGGTGATGTAGAAGCCGAGCATCAGCGTCAGCAGCTGCACGACCGCGCTCCAGCCGGTGGCACCGACCACGTTGGCGATGGCGCCGAAGGCACCGATCGGGGCCAGCCACAGGACCATCACCAGGACCTTGAAGACCACCTTCTGCAGGTGCTCGATGCCGCGCAGGATCGGCTCGGTGGAGCTGCCAAGGCCCTGGACGGCGAAGCCGACGAGCAGGGCGACGAACAGCGCCTGCAGCACGCTGCCCTCGGTCAGAGACGAGAACAACGACGTCGGGATGATGCCCTCGATGAAGTCCAACAGGCCACCGGCCTCGTGGGCCTTCTCGGCGTACTCGCTGCCCTTTCCTGCCGTCTCGGCGAGGTTGAGGCCGGTGCCGGGGCTGAGGAGGTTGCCGACGACCAGGCCGATCGCCAGTGCGACGGTCGACATGACCAGGAAGTACAGGAATGCCAGACCGCCGACCTTGCCCACCGTGGCGGCGGCGCGCACCTTGCCGATGCCGAGGACGATCGTGCAGAAGATGACCGGCACGATCATCATCTTGATGAGGGCGACGAACATGGTTCCGAGCACCGCGAGGGACTTGCCGACCTCCGGTGCCAGCAGGCCGACCGCGACACCGAGGACGACGGCGACGAGGACCGCGATGTAGAGCCAGTGGGTGCGATCGCGTTTCTTGGGTGGTGCGGACGTATCCGGCTGAGTGGCCATGGGGGATCTTCCTTCGACTCGACGACGAAAAGTGGTCTGCAAGGATGGTGTTCCCTCAAGTGACCCAGGTCACGCTTTAGTTCATTTCGTTCACATATCGAGACGTGGAGGCACGATGCGGAGGTGGTGGCCGCGGTCGTTGGCGGGCCAGGCGATCGCCCTGCAGATCGTGGTCATCGCGGTCGTCGTGGTGGCGGGCAGCGCATTGGCGCTGGTGGATGCGCGTCGCGACGGCGATGCGGCGGCCCGCCAGCAGGTGGTCAGCATCGCGACGGCGCTGGCCGATTCCCCGTCGACGGGTGCGGCCATCGATTCCGGGCGGGCCACCGAGATATTGCAGCCGGTCACCGAGGCGGTCCGTACGAACACCGACATCGCATTCATCACGATCATGTCGCCCGACGGGACGAGGTTCACGCACACCGATCCCACCCAGATCGGTGGCCACTACCTCGGCACGATAGCGCCCGCCTTGCGCGGGGAGACGTTCACGGAGGTGTACACGGGCACGCTGGGTCCCTCGATCCGAGCCATCGCCCCGGTGCGGGACGAATCGGGCCGAGTGGTCGGCCTGGTGTCGGCGGGCATCACGCAGCAGACCCTCGCCCAGCGGTGGCGCGAACAGTGGCCCATGATCGCGTCGGTAGGGCTCGGCGCACTCGGCCTCTCTCTGGTGGGAGTGTGGGCGATCCTGCGGCGCCTGCTGCGGCAGACGCACGGCTTGCGCCCGGACGAGCTTAGGGTGATGTACGAACATCACGACGCCATCCTGCATTCGGTCTCCGAGGGACTGATCGTGCTCGACCGAGACAAGGTGGTGCTCGTCAATGACGAGGCCCGTCGCCTGCTGGCCCTGCCACCGGGCCGCGTCACCCAGCCGGATCTGCCGGAGTTCCTGCGGGCCTACTCCCCCGGCGCGCGCGACGAGGTGCACGTCACCGATGACCGGGTGCTGGTGGTGAATCGCTCGAAGGTCGCGGACTCCGCCCGCTCCGAGGTGGTGACGGTGCGCGACCGTACGGAATTGCAGGGCGCCCTAGGCGAATTGAGCTCGCTACAGGTGCTGACCGATTCGCTGCGTTCGCAGGCGCACGAGGCGGCCAACAAGCTTCACACGGTGATCACGATGGTCGAGATGGGCAGACCGGAGGACGCCGTCAACTTCGCGACCGAGGAGCTGGCGCTGTCGCAGCGCCTGGTGGACCGACTGTCCCACGACGTCGGCGAGCCGGCGTTGGTGGCGCTGCTGCTGGGCAAGTCCTCCCAGGCCGACGAGCGCGGTATCGCGTTGACCGTGACCGAGGACACCCAATTACCCTCCGACGCAGACGAAGTGCCCTTGTCGGCGCAGGAGATGATCACGGTGCTTGGCAATCTCATCGACAACGCGATGGATGCGTGTGACCGCGCCGACCCGTGGGTCGAGGTCACCGTGTCCCAGGACGACGGGGAACTGTTGATGCGGGTTGCCGACAGCGGCGCGGGAATGAATGCCGAGACGTTCGAGCGGGCCATGCAGCGTGGGTACTCGACCAAGGCCGACAGCCAGCCCGAACACCACGGCCTCGGTCTGGCCCTCGTCGCGCAGGTGGTGCGACGCCACGACGGGACGTTGAATGCCGACGTCACCTACGGCTCGGTGGTCACCGTGACCGTTCCGGGAGGCACGCGATGATCTCGGTGCTGATCGTGGAGGACGATCTGCTCATCGCGGAGGCTCATCGCACGTATCTGAGCCGTCTTGAGGGGTTTTCGGCCGCCGCGGTGGTCCACAGCGCGCGGGAGGCGATGCAGGCTGCGGCCGCGGCGGCTGCCACCCCGACGCCGATCGACCTGGTGCTGCTCGACCTGGGGTTGCCCGACGCAAGCGGCATCAGCCTGGCGTCGGCGCTGGCGGGGTTGCGGCCGGCCCCGGACATCATCGCGATAACGTCGGAGCGCGATTTGGAGATGGTTCGCGCCGCGGTGGCGCACGGGGCGCTGGCGTACTTGTTGAAACCGTTCACCTTCGCCGCCTTTCGCGAGCGGCTGGAGCGATACCAGCGCTACCGGTCCGCGCTGCCCGCCGGTGTCGACGCTGCAAGCCAGTCCGAGGTGGACCGGGCGTTGGCCGAGTTGCGCATCGCGACCGACAAGTCCGTCGCGCCCAAGGGCGCCGCGCCTCAGACGAATGACGACGTCGCCCGCGCGGTGCGTGACAACGCGGAGGGCTTGACGGCCGACGAGGCCGCGAAAGCCGTTGGCGTGTCACGTGTTACCGCGTGGCGCTACCTGGAGAGGTTGGCCGACGACGGAACGGTGACGAGGCGCACGGAGTACGGCGGCTCGGGTCGACCAAAGACCCGCTATCAGTGGCGGTAGCCGACGATCAGACGCCTGCGGGCTCGAGCTCGCGGCGTACGGGTGCCTCAATCGATGGTTCCGCCACGAACTGCGAGTAGAGCATCGGCAGCGGAACGGCCACCGCGTACGCGTGCACGCGTCCGCTGTAGTCGGCGACGTACAGGCGATCGGCGCTGACCGCGATCGCGGACGGGCGCGCTCCGACCGAGACCGTGGTGACGATGCTGCGGTTGGCGGTGTCGACGACGACGACCTGACCGTAGTCGGCGATGTAGGCGCGGAGGCCGTCCTCGCTGATGGCCAGTTGCGTGGGCGCCGCGGCGACGGTGACCATCCCGGTGATCTGGTTGGCGACGAGGTCGACGAAGTAGAGCACGCCGCCGTCGGTGATGTCGGAGGTCAGAACGTAGGCGGTGCTATCCATGCCGAGTTCCAGGCCGCGGATGGGGGCGCCGATCTCCAGGGTGCGCCGCACTCGCGCGGATTCGACGTCGACGGTGAGTAGCCTGCTGCTGCGCGCGTCGGACACCGCCACGTACAGACGACGGCCGGAACCGTCGATCCGAAGCGCGTCGATGGTGGCGTCTGCGCCCTTCGCCACGTAGATGGTGCCGACGCGATCGGCGGTGACGTCGATGACTGCGATGTCGATGCCGTTGTCGCCGGCGCGTCCCGCGTAGACGCGTTTGCCGTCGGGGCTCGCGACGAGTGCGGTCACGTTGAACGAGAGGGGGAATTCCCTGACGACGTCGCCGCTGATCGTGTCGATCACCGCGATGGCGTCGTAGCTGGCCGAGGACACCGCGACGAAGGCGCGGTACTCGGCAACGGCGACGGTGGTGGGCTGTCCGGCGAAGACGCCGCCGTGCAGGGCGAGCGTCTCGGAGTCCAGGACGGCGATCGAGTCGTCGCCGAAGTTGGTGACGACGATGGTCGCTGCGTCGACGGCGATGTCGGAGATGGGGCCACGACCGACTGTCACCTCGTGCAGCCGGGCAGCCTCCGGATTCTCTACCGAGCCGCTGTTCGAACGCGCAAAAGCATTAGCCATGTTTCGGGGCACCTCCGCCAGCATCACGTGGGCCGGCTATTGATCGATCTGGTCGACGCCCCAGTGGGGGCGCGGTCTCGGTCGAGTGTAGCGACGAACGGACGCGATTCCGTGCGCCGTCGGGGCTTGTCGACTGTCGTCAACGTCAACCTCTCAGGCCCCGCTTAGAAAACTCGTCGTTATGGACTTGTAATGTTCAATTGGCAAACCAAGGACAGCCGTTGACCAAATGATATTCGCGTACAGCAACCTGAGAACGTTCAACGGTCGGTGACATCAACATCGCGATTTCTTAGGTTGCGATCCGAAAATGAGCGCTAGATCACATGGCGACACGATAGTGAACTGGCGAATTGGTGGTGCCGAACCGACGCGTGTGACCGGTGAGGCGGATGTCACCCGTCGGGGCTTTCGACCTGGGCTGTCAGGTGTTAGCTGAAACAGCGGATCAGCCGCCAGCCTCGATGATGTTTCCGTCTCCCGAGTTCTGGATCTCCGGAGCGCCCGTGAGGTAGTTGACCCGATTGTCGAAGCCGGACACCACGATGACGTCGGTGCGGGCGACGGTGACTACGTTCTTGAAACCCGACACGGTGATGCTGGCGCAGCGACCCGTGATCATGACGGTGTTGGAGACTCCGCTGACGCTGATCAAGCCGTCGCTGCAGTCGAAGGATCGGTTCTCGCCCACCCCGGACACGCTGTAGTCCCCGCCTTGCGCAGGCCCGTCCTCACCCGCGGGCGCGGTGAGGCTGGGGACCGGTTCACCGACCGTGCGCGTCGGATGTTCACCGAAGGGCCCGCCGCCGCCCGAGACGGTTGGCTGGGACGGACTCACGATGGACTTGACCTCGGAGAACGTGTCCCAGGCCCACAGCCCGGCCCCGCCGATGACACCGAACGTGACCGCCGTCAAGATCCCGATGACCAGCCAGCGTGCCCCTGCCCCTCCCGACGTCGACAGCGGACCCTGGGGATACGGGCTGGCGTACGGGACCGGCGCCGCGACGAACGACACCGGCGGCGCCGGAGGGTAGCTGCCGCTTCCGTAGTACTGCCCCGAACTCGGGCTCGGATACGGGGTCGCGCCACCGCTGCCCTGCGCGAACTCCGTGCTGCTCTTCGTCAGTTCGGAGGCGTGGGCCCTTTCGTTCAGCGAGCGCTCCAGTTCCCTGATCCGCGCCTCGGGATCGTCATCGGCGTTCATCCGCCGATGCTTGCACACGGGGCCGGCCCCCGACGGCGTGTCAACGCGATCGCCTGCGAAGGCTTGGATCAGCCCCCAACGCAGGACCCCTCCCGCTGCACGATGTCAGAGTCGTCGGCGAACCTCTCGTTCCCCCCGGCATGGAGACGCCGGCCCGTGCCATTCCGGTGGTTCACACCCGCACCGAGCGTGTCCTTGCAGACCTGCGCGGCTTGGCACCTCCGAGCGCAGGGCGCACCAACCGCAGGATCTGATCGGCCAGCGCATCCGCCGACACCGTTCCGTGCTCGTCGTACCAGCGATGAAGCGACGTCAACATCGACAACACGAGGTTCGCGGTGATCGCCGGATCCAGTCCCGGCGATGTCGGGCCAACATCCAGGCATTCCTCGATCAGGCCTTTGAAGTCCCCGGTGACGTCGTGCGCCCACTTCCGAAATTCCTTCTTCGAGGCCACCGAAAGCTCGACCTCTTCATTGAAGACGATCGCATAGAACGATCGGTTGGAGATGGAGGCTTGGACATGGGCACGCACGTACTCGTCCAACCGTTCCATCGGTGAGAGATCGAGGCTGAGGATCTCGCGCAGTCGCTGCCCGAGATGGCCCGTGATCTCGGTGACCATCAGGTCTAGCAGTTGCTGCTTGCTGCGCGTGTACTTGTACACCGTGGGCCGGGAGATACCGGCCGCCTCGGCAATGTGGTCGATGGTGGCGTTGTGGTAGCCGCGTTCCAGAAACACCCTCGCCGCCGCCAGTACCAATGCCGATGTGTCGGTTGCCCGTCCCCTCGCCATCAGCCCACCCCCTTCGTCGGAATGCCGTCGCGTCGGCGAAGCGGTGAGTACCTCGGTCCCGGCGTCGTTCGACGTGCTGACTATAACTAACCGATGAGTCAATGCCGCGCGAATGACTCGCGGACACAATGAACTTCACCGGCGGCAGTTAGCGATGCGCAACGCCGGGTGGGGCGAGCGGTAGTTGCCGCGCGGTGAGTCGGAACGTCGACGGTGACGCCGTCAAAGCACCTCCGGAAGCTAGTCCGGATAAAGTCCTTGTCGCACAAGTGCTTCGAGCCCTACGCGGAGGTTTCGAACAACGTCGTCGTCGATGTCGAATGAATCGTCACAGGCGGCTGCGGCATCAGCGGCGAAGGCGAGGAGTTCGCGGCCACGGGCGGTGAGTTGCAGGTGGGTGGCTCGACCCCGGGGCTCGATCACCACCGCCCCAAGCTCGACCAGCTGGCCGATCGTGGCGTGCATGCTCTGCGGCGTGACACGAGCACGGCGGGCCAAGTCGCTGTAGGACAGATCCGGCGAATGGGCCAGGTGCCCGATGGCCCCGATATGACGCAACGTCAACCTCTGCTCGGCGAGCGCGGCCTCGAACCGGCGTTGAGCCAGCCGACCGGCGGCAATCAGCATCATCGTGGTTGAGAGGGCGATACTCGGCCGATCACGCCCGGCCGCCTTGGGCTTACTGGCCTCTGGCATGCCTTCGCTCCCGCATCAGTGGCCGCCTGCGCTGTTGACCATCGAGTCACAGTACCCATGACGTCGACTGATCTCGACGAGCGACGTAGGCCTTGATCAATCTTCAGTCACACTGTTAGTGTGGCTTAAACAATCCCGGCGCCATCCAGAGGAGAACGCAGATGAGTGATGCGACAACGAAGTTCGAGAACGACGTGGCCCTCCCGCCGGTGAACGTGGCGATTCTGGTCAGCCCCGGTTACATGCCCGTCGACATCATCGGCATCCACACGGTGTTTGGAACCGCCCAGAACGCGACCGTTCACTTGGTGTGGAAGAACCTGGAGGAGATCGTCGGTTTTCCGACGTTCCCCACCCGTGCCACCACCACGTTCGCCGACTGCCCGAAGAACCTCGACGTCATCTGGACCGGAGCCGTGGCGCCCCAGATCTTCGAGGACCAAGAAACACTCGAGTTCCTCGCCGACCGAGGCAGCCGCGCGCGCTGGGTCGGCGGCAACTGCGGAGGGACGTTGCTCCTGGCGGCGGCCGGTCTACTGACCGGCTACGACGCCACCAGCAACTTTCAGCAGCGGGACCTGTTGTCCCTCTTCGGGGCGACACCGAGACAAGGCAACGTGGTCGTCGACCGCAACCGCATCACCGCTGGGCCACTCACGGGCAGCGTCGAAGCCGCGTTGTGGTTGGCACGCGAGTTCTACGGCGACGACGTGGCCAAGGAGATGGAATTGCAGGCAGAGTACGCACCCGAGCCGCTCTTTGGCGTCGGCCGCCCGGACCTCGCTGGTCCCGAACTCACCCAGCGCGCACTCGACCACGGTGCCGCCATGGCCAAGCCCTATGACGACGCAATCAGGCGCGCCGCACAGCGGCTCGGTGCCGTAGCCGCGGTGTAACAGCACTACTGGAGAACTACTGGAGACGTGGCCCGCAACGGACCGCCGTCATCACCGATGACATTCGTGGTCAGTACACCAGCGTCGGGGTCATCGCACCCGCGACCGGTACGCTGCTGCCACTTTCGACGCGACCACCTTGGACGCGTCGAGATCGAGCAGCGACTCGCGCAGCGTGAGAAGGCCCGCCGATCGGTACTGTTCTGGCACGTCATTCCCTCTTCCGATCACCAGAGAATGAAAGTGCGGATGCCGTTCACCAAATGACACCGTGTACACCGTTTCTACGCCCAGTGCGTCGGAAACCGCCGCAGTCAGATCGCGCAGACAGCGACCGTAAGTGGCCGCTTCACGCTCGTCGAGGCCGCGCATGTGCTCGACGTGGCGCCGGGTGCGCAAGACGAACCATCCGGGCACTTCGAAGCCGGGGAAGACCTCACACGCCCACGAGTCATTTCGGAACAGCACCAGCGAGGGGTCGGCGTGCTCCAAGGAGCACGGAACACATGGGGTCGTCATGTCATCACCTGGCCCGGTGGTCTCGCCTCGAAACGCGTGACGAGGTCACCGATGCCCTCTACCGTGCCGACCAGGACATCATCGGCCTCCAGGAATCGCGGCGGAGTGCGGGAAAAGCCAACGCCGCTCGGCGTGCCGGTAAAGATGACGTCCCCCGCGAAGAGCGGGACGCGGGCTGATAGGAATTCGATCAACTCACCAACACCGAAGACGAGATGTCTGGTGCGAGAATCCTGAACGATCACGCCGTTGAGCGAGCAGGTTATCGCCAAGTCTTGCGGGTCGTCGAATTCATCGACCGATACCAGCCACGGCCCGAGGCGTCCAAATCCCGGTAGCGACTTCGCGAGACTGAACTGCGGCGTGGTGCCCTCGAATTGCTCGGCGCGCTCGGAAAGATCCTGGCCGACAGTCAATCCCGCGACGTATCGCCAAGCTTCGTCGGCCGTGACACTCCGAGCGTCCTGGCCGATGACGACGACGAGTTCCACCTCCCAGTCGACCTTCGCGCTGGGAAGCGCGACGACATCTGCGGGGCCACTCACGCAGGCCGGCAGCTTGGGGAACAGTACCGGCCGACTGGGTAGGTCGGCGCCAAGCTCCCCCGAGTGATCCGCATAGTTGAAACCGACCGCGAACATTTGTCTGGGGCTCGGCACGGGGCTGCCCAGCGGGGAATCAGGCAGTGATTCGCCGCCCGCTGGACGGCTTCGGTTCACCCATTCGCGAAATTCCGCCCACCGGTCGTACACCGCCTGCGGATCTGCGTCGAACTTTCCGCCGCTCGCCTCGGCGACATCGACGAATCCACCCTCGTACTCGAGGAAGAGCCGTCCGGCGACGTTCATGATCCGCACGTCACTCCTCCTGCCTCCAAACCGGAAGCGACACTTCGGGATCGTCGGCGAACTCCAAGACCACGCGGCCACCTATCGGCATGGCTGCGTCGGCTTGGCGCAGCCTGCCCGGCAGCCGGACACCCTCGTCGAGATCGACCAGTGCAACGGCGTAGGGGACCTCCTCTGCGGGCCTTCCGTCGAACGGCATGTTGACCATGCAGCGCGAGTACAGCGTTCCCCTGCCGCTCGCCTCGATCCATGACAGGTTCGACGACCAGCAGTTCGGACACCACTTGCGCGGGAAGAAGAAGGGCTTGTTGCACGCGTTGCAGTACGGCAGCGACAGCCGAGCGTCCGCCAGGCTGTTCCAATACGGCTCCGACACCGCGGACACCGCGCACCGTGCGGGCGAGACGGGAACGTGATCGGACATTCAACCTCCGTTTGTATGGTTGCCTCGTTGACCCACGACTCAGTTCCTGCCCAGGATCATGACGCCGGTCATCCCGAAATATCCACCGGCGCCGGCGATCATCACGAACTGCGGGTCGTCGAGCTGACGTCGGCCTGCGTCGCCACGCAACTGACGGACGGCTTCGGTGATGTGCAACATGCCCGACACGTGGCCCTGCGAAAGGTGGCCGCCGTTCGTGTTGACCGGACACACCGCTCCCAATTCGAGGTTGCCGTCCAGCGCGTAGTCACCGCCTGCACCCCGCTTGCAGAACCCGAGCTCCTCGAGGAAGACGATGACGGAAATCGTGAACGCGTCGTGCACTTGCAGCAGGTCGATGTCCGAGAGATCGAGCCCGGCGCCTTCAAGCGCCCGCCGGCCGACATCGTCGATGCCGAGCTCGGCGATTCCCGGGAACTGACCGATGTTCCGGTGAGACGACATCATCGCCGACGAGCGCACGGTGACGTGAACCGCGCCGAGATCCTTGGCGACCTCTTCCGATGCGACGATGATGGCGCCTGCCCCGTCGACGATCACCGAGGAGTCGAGCAGCTTGATCGGCGATGCGATCGGCCGCGAGGACAGGTACTCGTCCATCGAAAGCGGTTGACGCATAACGGCGTTGTCGGTGAGCATGGCATGCCGACGGGCGGCCAGCGCCACCGCTCCGAAGCCCTCCATTCGCGTGCCGTGCTCGGCGATGTGCCGGGACATGACGAGCGCATACGGCAGAACCGACCCCACCAGACCGAAAGGTGCCTCGAACTCGAGATCGTCGGCGGCCATCGTCCAGCCTCGGCCCTCCTTGGTTCGCCCGGTGGCGGCGGCCTCGCCGAAAGTGCATGCCACGAGTGAACATTCGCCCCTCTCGATTGACGCGATGGCATTGTTGATCATGTGTGATGGGGAGACGATCCCGCCGACGTCGATCGTGGCCTGACGCTTGAGGCGGATCCCCAGGTATTCGTTGAGGCTGGCCGAGAACATCGGGAACGGTCTCGAGTACGGGCCCAGGTTGAACAAGCCGTCGAGGTCGCCAACCGAAACACCGGCATCACCGCACGCCCGGATTACCGCCTCGGCCTGCAGGTCCACCGCCGTTCTTCCCGGGTGCTTCCCGACCTCGGTTTCACCGATGCCCACTATTGCATGACTCATGACTCGTCCTCTCCGGTAACGGTTCTCGGACCGGTCTGCTATGACAGCAGCTGGCG
>NZ_JBEVLO010000431.1:0-7782 GCF_040509115.1 Mycobacterium sp.
AGGTCGCCACCCGCTGGGGCAACTGGGCCAAGGTGTTCTTCAACAACAAGGGCGTCGCAGCCAAGGCCACCGACGTCTGCATGAACTACCCCGCCGACGACATGTCCGTCTGGGACTGGCCCGTCGCCCGCTAGCCAACCGGTTACTGTCCGACCAGGCGTTCCAGACGCGGACTCGCACCCGCTGCGATCTCGACGAGGCGTCGGAGGGCTGGCAGGGCCGCTACCAACGCGCGGCATTCGTCGTCGTCGAACGTCTTGAGTCGGTCGGCAAGGGCGTCCTGCGCGGTGGTCACCGACGCGTCGTAGGCGGCCTTGCCCTCGGCAGTCGTGGCGATCAACACCGCCCGGTTGTCGTGCGGGTCGGGTATCCGGGCCACAAGGCCCTGCTCCTCGAGCCGACGGGTAGCAATCGTCATCGAGGGCACGGCCATGTTCTCCTGCGCGGCAAGGTCGCTCACGCGAATTGGGTGGTCGGCCTCCATGAGAGCCTTCAGTACCCCATGTTGGGCCCAGGTGAGCGTGCCTGCAGCGATCCGGACCTTGTCGCTTCGGCGCATCTGCGCGAACATCCGCGCGAAGGTCTGCAATAGCGCAGTGGCTATTTCGCCACTGCCATCCGGGTGGACGCAAACGTCGGACACGATCATAAGCTTAGCTATCTTAATTCGATCGTGGCGGGGTTTGCGCAGATGGTGACCGTCGTCTCGCACGGCGCGCCGTTATGGTTCAGTGCCTGGCTGAGTCGGTGAGCGGCTCGCCGCCCGCGGATTGCAGTAGGCAGATGACGGTGCTCGGGTTCGGATTCGACGCGGTTCGGTTCTGATTGGAGTCGATCAGGTACGTCGTCGTGAACGGGCTCCCGTCGATCGGCTGTCCGGTGTACGCCAGAAAGCCTGCGCCGCACTCACGATCGGCGACCTCGGCGAGTGCGGTGTTGACGGCCAATGGCGTCCGGAGGTAGACCTCTGCCAGATGCGGAGACTCGCAATCGACGACGGCGACGCTAATGACGGTGGGGTCGACGGGCGGCGGATCGGCGAGGCAGGTGCCCACCTCGAGATCGAACCAATTGATCAGTCCTGGTGCGGGTTCGGCGACGGACGAGGTGGTCGTCGCCGGGCCTGGAGCGGCGGCGCTGCGAGCTGGGGCGTCGGCAGGGTCGGCTACCGAGGTGTCGGTGGACGTCGCGGTGCACGCGCACAGCACGCCGATAGCGGCGGCCGACGCGACGGTGCCCTGCGCGAGCAGTCGAAATGGGATCCTCACGCCGGTTGCTCGTCGCCGCCAGATGTCGATCCATCCGCGAGAATCGTTGTCGGCGAACCGACTTGGATGCCACAGGCCGCGGCAAACTGCGGAGGACTCAGGCCATCGGCGGAGTTCATGTCGCATCTGCCGAACGGCGGCGCTCCGTTCGGCAGGGTGACACCGGGTCCATCGCCGTTCCCGTAGCCGCCGTCGTCGGTGTACTGGTGCGCCACCTTGCCGGGGTAGTCGGGGTTGGACCCGTAGGCCGCGACGACCACACGAAGTCCGACCGGCTTGCGCGGCCACAACGCATTCAGGTCGCCAACGGTGCCGTAGCCGATGACGCGTCGGCGGTCACCCAGCCAGTCACCGATCGCCGAGTGGGAGCGGTTGATTCCGTCGGACTGGTCACCGGTGATCCGGCCGCCCCAGGTTTCCACGTCGAGCATGACGGCCATGCGGGGATGGGGCCTGCCGACCATGTCCTCGAGGGTATCGACGGTTTGCCGCCAATTGCGGCGCCACACCACGTAGACGATGAAGAAGTCCAACGCCGACTGGTCGCACCGGCGCGTGCACCACCGGTAGTTCGTGGTCCAGTTCGCGTCGCGGTGAGTGCCGTCGTTGCTGCGGATGCACAGGACGCGGTGCGGGTAGTCGTCGTCGACCGGCACCTGCCATTCGGAGACGTCAGCGTAGATCGTGTCGGCCGTCGGGTTCACCCCTCACGTTCGGTCTCGTCGCGCCCCTGCTCGACGAAGGCGAGTAGGCGCGGGTCGTTCGAGGTGAATCTGCCGACTTCCTCGCCACCGTCGCACCGCAACAGAGCGACCGTCGCGCCGCAGGCCGTCCACGAGACGACCTGCCAGGTGGCACCCGCATCGGTCCAGCGTTGCAACTCGGCCACGTAGTCACGGCGGGGATCGCAGGCTGCGGTTTCACCAGTCACCCCTTTACGATCCCATCCTGTCGTAGGCTGCCGGCGTGGACGCGTCGAGTCGGCTGGCGGCGGCTGCGGTGTTCACCTGGCTCGGGATGGTGCTGGCGATCTCGTTCCTCGAGGCTCCGCTGAAGTTCCGCGCGCCGGGAGTCACGCTCAGCATTGGGCTTGGCATCGGCCGATTGGTGTTTCGTGCGCTGAACGTGTGCGAGTACGTCTTCGCCGTCGTCATCGCGTTCGCCCTCTTCAGTAACGAGACGCCGCTGACCCTCAACGTCGTGCTGCTCGTCGCGGTCGGTGCGCTGCTCACGCAGACGATCGTCGTCCGCCCACTGCTGGCCAGACGAACCAACGCCGTCCTCGAAGGCGATGAGGCACGGCGATCCCGGACCCACTTCGCCTATGTGGCGCTGGAACTCGCCAAGGTGATAGCGCTGGTGTGGGCGGGCATCCTGCTGGTCGCTGCATGAGACCATGGCCCGATGCAGCTCGGATTGCACGCGATCGGGATCGGGTCCGGTGCACGCCGTGACGTCATCGATGCGATCGCGGCCGCCGCGGAGCGTCACGGCTTCGCGACGTTGTGGTCCGGCGAGCACGTCGTCATGGTGGACGATTCCTCGTCGCGGTATCCCTACTCCGACGACGGCCGGATAGCCGTTCCGGCCCAAGAGGATTGGCTGGATCCGATGATCGGTCTCAGCTTCGCCGCCGCCGCGACGTCGACCATCGGCATCGCCACCGGCGTGCTGCTCCTGCCCGAGCACAACGCCGTGGCGACGGCGAAGCAGGCCGCCTCACTGGACGTGCTGTCCGGCGGGCGGTTGACCTTGGGTGTCGGCATCGGCTGGTCCCGGGACGAGTTCGAGGCGCTCGGCGTGCCCTTCGAGCGGCGCGGGGCGCGGACCACCGAGTACGTCGAGGCGATGCGGACGCTGTGGCGCGACGACGTCGCCTCCTTCGCCGGCGAATTCGTCGGCTTCGATGCCGTTCGGGTCAACCCGAAGCCGCTGCGCGGCGGCCGCATCCCGATCGTCGTCGGCGGCAACGGCGACGCGGCGCTCCGTCGGGTCGTGGCGTGGGGTGACGGCTGGTACGGGTTCAACGTCGACGGGGCCGATGGGGCGGCGCGGCACGTGGGGAGGATTCGGCAGTTGTGCGAGCAGACCGGCCGCGACATCGGCGAGTTGCGACTGGCGGTCGCGCTGCGGGATCCGCAATCGTCCGACGTCGATGCGCTCGATGACCTCGGGGTCGACGAATTGGTGCTGGTGGCGAGCCCACCCGATGACGCCGCCGACGCCGAAGCGTGGGTGGCGGAGCTGGCCGGTCGGTGGTGCGCGTGACGCGATCTGACGACGGTCGCGAGGACGGGACGGCGGCCCCGGATTCGCACGGCGAATTACCGGTCGACCCCGACGCAGGCGCCCCGCGGAGGGGGTCCCTGCATCTGCGTCCGTCAGCCCTGGCGTTGGTCTTCGCGGGGGGCGTCGTCGGAACGGCGTTGCGCTATCTCGTCGAGGCTCTGCTTCCCCACGATGCGGCGGGGTGGCCGTGGGCGACCTTCCTGATCAACCTCACGGGCTCGTTCGTGCTGGGTTGCCTCCTGGAAGGCCTTGCGCGGCTCGGCGACGACTCCGGGTGGCGGCAGCGGTCCCGCCTCTGCCTCGGGACCGGCGGCTGTGGCGCCTTCACCACCTACAGCACCTTCGCGTTGGAAGTCGTCCTGCTCGGTCGGCACGGATACGTGACAACCGCTATCGGGTACGGGGTGGCAAGTGTGGTGGGCGGCGTCGCCATGGCCTGGTTGGGCATCGTGGCGGCGTCGGGCATCCGGCGCTCGGGGGCGGCCCTGTGATTCCGCTCATCACCTTTCTCGCTGGGGCCAGTGGGGCGGTCACCCGGTTCGCGCTCGATTCAGCCGTGAAGCAAAGATGGCGGACGGCGTTCCCGTGGGCCACCGTGATCATCAACGTGACCGGCTCGCTACTGCTCGGGGGGTTGGCGGGCGTGGTGATCTTCCATGGTCAGTCGCCCCTCTGGCAAACCGTCATCGGAACGGGTTTCTGCGGCGGCTACACGACTTTCAGCACCGCGAGCTTCGAGACCGTGCGATTGATCGAGCAGAATCGGCGCGTGCTTGCGTTGGCCAATGCGCTGGTTTCGCTTTTCGTCTCGGTCGCCGCGTGTGGGGCCGGACTCGCCCTGGCGTGGGCCAGCTGACGAATTCTTGGCGACGGGGACGTGCAACACACGGTGAGGGAGCAGAATCAGATTCATGGCTGCCAACCCCCGTGCCGGACAACCGGCTCTCCCAGAAGACCTCATCGACGTGGCCCAGGTGGTCACCGCCTACTACAGCCTGGTGCCCGACCCGGAGAACGTCGATCAGCAAGTGGCGTTCGGGACGTCGGGGCACCGCGGGTCCAGTCTGGACACCGCGTTCAACGAGGCACACATCCTGGCTACCACGCAGGCCATCGTCGAGTACCGCGCCGCGCAGGGCACCACGGGCCCGCTGTTCATCGGGCGCGACACGCACGCCCTCTCGGAGCCGGCCTGGGTGTCCGCGCTGGAGGTGCTGGCCGCCAACGACGTGGTGGCGATGATCGACGGCGCCGACCGGTACACCCCGACCCCCGCCGTCAGCCATGCGATCCTGCAGTTCAACCGCGGCCGCGACACCGACCTGGCCGACGGGATCGTCGTCACTCCGTCGCACAACCCGCCGCGCGACGGCGGGTTCAAGTACAACCCACCCAACGGCGGACCCGCCGACACGGACGCGACGGGGGTGATTGCCAAGCGCGCCAACGAGATTCTGCGCGGCGGGCTGGCCGACGTGAAGCGGGTTCCGCTGGCGCGGGCCCTTCAGATCGCCCAGCGACACGACTATCTCAATGCGTACATCGACGACTTGCCCAACGTCGTGGACGTGCACGCCATTCGCGCCGAGGGCATCCGGATCGGCGCCGACCCGCTCGGTGGCGCCAGCGTGGACTACTGGGCCGCGATCGCGGAACGGCACCAGCTGAACCTCGAAGTGGTCAACCCACTGGTCGACGCCACCTGGCGCTTCATGACGCTGGACACCGACGGCAAGATCCGGATGGACTGCAGTTCGCCGAACGCGATGGCGTCGCTGATCGGCAAGATCGGCGAATATCAGGTCGCCACGGGCAATGACGCCGACTCCGACCGGCACGGCATCGTCACCCCCGACGGCGGCCTGATGAATCCCAATCACTACCTCGCGGTCGCGATCGACTACCTCTACTCCCACCGGCCGAATTGGCCAGGGTCGACGGCCGTCGGCAAGACGGCGGTGAGCAGCTCGATCATCGACCGCGTCGTGGCAGGACTTGGCCGCAAGCTGATCGAGGTACCCGTCGGGTTCAAGTGGTTCGTAGACGGGTTGATCAGCGGCACAATCGGTTTCGGAGGTGAGGAGAGCGCGGGGGCGTCGTTCCTGCGCACCGACGGATCGGTGTGGACCACGGACAAGGACGGCATCATCCTGGCGCTGCTGGCCTCGGAGATCCAGGCCGTGACGGGCTCGTCGCCGTCGCAGCGTTACGCCGAGCTGGCCGAGAAGTACGGTGCACCAACGTATGCCCGCATCGACGCTCCGGCCAACCGGGAGCAGAAGGCGCGGTTGGCCAAGCTGTCACCCGAGCAGGTGTCGGCCACCGAGCTCGCCGGCGAGCCCATCACGGCGAAGTTGACGACCGCACCGGGCAACGGCGCCGCACTCGGCGGACTGAAGGTGACGACCGAGAACGCGTGGTTCGCGGCGCGGCCGTCCGGGACCGAGGACGTCTACAAGATCTACGCGGAGTCCTTCAAGGGACCCGAACACCTCGCGGAGGTGCAGCAGGCGGCGAAGGACGTCGTGAACGCGGTGATCGCCTGAATTCGGGCATCCAATAGGGTCGCGTGAGTGAGTTCCGTAGCGGAGGGTGACTGTTCGGCTTCGGAGGGTGGGAGCGCAGCGACCCGGGAAACAGGTTCGGAGGGTGGGAGCGCAGCGACCCGGGAAACAGGTTCGGAGGGTGGGAGCGCAGCGACCCGGGGAACACGTCCCGACAAGCCGAAGCTACCCAGCGAGGTCTGGGTTCTCGTCACGGCCAACGCGGTCATCGCCCTCGGGTACGGCGTCGTGGCGCCGGTGTTGCCGCAGTACGCGCGTAACTTCGGCGTCAGCATCGCCGCCGCCACGTTCGTCATCACAGCCTTTGCGCTCATGCGACTGTGCGCGGCGCCGGTCAGCGGTGTGCTAGTGCAGAAGCTGGGGGAGCGGCGCATCTACCTCACCGGTCTGGTGATCGTGGCGGTGTCCACGGGCGCCTGCGCCTTCGCGCAGACCTACTGGCAGCTGCTGCTCTTCCGATCCCTCGGTGGCCTTGGATCGGCCATGTTCACGGTCTCGTCGCTGGGCCTAATGATCCGGATCTCGCCGTCAGATGCCCGCGGGCGCGTGGCGGGGCTGTTCTCCAGCGCGTTCCTGGTCGGCTCGGTGGGTGGGCCCGTGCTGGGCAGCCTGACCGTTGGGCTGGGGTTGTCGGCGCCGTTCGTCATCTATGGCGTCGCGCTGCTGATCGCCGTGGCGGTGGTGTTCCTGCGGCTGCGGCACTCGTCGGTGGCGACGGTGGACGTGCAGACGGAGGCCGCCATCACGGTGCGGACGGCCCTGCGCAACCCCGCCTACCGCGCGGCGCTCTTCTCGAACTTCGCGACGGGTTGGTCGGCGTTCGGGTTGCGGATCGCGCTGGTGCCGCTGTTCGTCGTGGAGGTGCTGCACCGCAGCGCGGGAATGGCGGGGCTGGCGCTGGCGACCTTCGCGATCGGGAACGTGTCTGCGGTGGTCCCCAGCGGACGGCTGTCCGACCGGGTGGGCAGGCGTCGCCTGATGATCGTCGGTCTGACGGTGTCGGCGGCGTCGACGGTGCTGGTCGGTTTCACCGACTCGCTGCCGTTGTTCCTGGTGGCCGCCTACGTCACGGGCGCAGCGACCGGCATGTTCATCTCGCCGCAGCAAGCTGCCGTCGCCGACATCATCGGCAGCAAGGCCCGCGGGGGTACCGCGGTCGCCACGTTCCAGATGATGTCGGACTTCGGCGCCATCCTCGGCTCGCTGGCCGTCGGGCAGATCGCCGAGCACCTGACCTACGGGTACGCGTTCATCATCAGCGGCGCGATCCTGCTGGCAGCGGCGATCGGCTGGTTCTTCGCCCCGGAAACGCGGCCACCGACCAGCACCGAGCACACCCCGGCCCGCCCGCTGGGCCCAGAGACCGGTGGCGAGGTGCCCTGACCAGTTGTTTTGAACCCGATGGACAGGTTGGTGTACCGTCGACCAGCACGACTTGAGGGGCTATGGCGCAGTTGGTAGCGCACCACACTGGCAGTGTGGGGGTCAGGGGTTCGAATCCCCTTAGCTCCACAGAATTTCGGCGATAAACGCCTGGTAGGCGGTTTAAAACAACTCGGCGTGTTGCTCGACAGCACGCCGTGGACAGCACGGACAGGTTTACCCTGGTCACGTGGACTCACAGTCGGCACCAGCGGACAGCACCCGGGGCGAACGTTCGA
>NZ_JBEVLO010000432.1:0-17654 GCF_040509115.1 Mycobacterium sp.
CGTGGAGCCGATGACGGGAATCGAACCCGCGTATTCAGCTTGGGAAGCTGATGTTCTGCCATTGAACTACATCGGCCTGGCCAGCGGTGCTGGTGATCACGAAGGCTAGCATCCGCAGTCGTCGAGTAGGACGCGGTGGTGGCTCAGATCGTGGGGGTGGGATCGACCAACGCCGGGGGCCCCGGGAGGGGGGCGGGTCCTGGCGCAATCGGAAGGGTCGGTGCCAGGTGCTGGGAGGGCGCTTGGTCCACCGTGGAGAGCGAGGTCGCGTCGGGGGTGATGGGCGACTCGGGCACGGTTCCCGCTACCGTGGCAGCCGTATCGGCGGCCCAAGCCGCTTGCAGCCGTTGGGCGGCGAAGGCAGCGCCCTGGTCGACGAGACCGAGTTCGGCGTACTGGTTGTGCACGGAGAAGCTCGTGCCGTGCGGGTCGCACACCAGGTCGTTGTCGACGCAGAGATCGATCGCCTTGGCCGCGTAGTTGGGGCCGACGACGACGTCCGGGTCCTTGATCACCTTCATGAAGCGGTCCGATGGCTTGCCGAACAACGCGACGGCCGCCACGTGGTCGGCAACCTCCGGCGGCATCGGCGCGGGCACGTCTTCGGGTGAGACACCTTCGGGCACAACGCTTGCGGTGACGAAGCCCATCACCGCGGCGCCCTGGGAGAAGCCTCCGAGCACCAGCTTCGTGGTCGGGCAGTTGGCGACGGTGGCCATGATGTGCGTCCGCGCGTCGGCGATGCCGTCAACCGCGGTCGAGAAGGCCATGGTCGCTGGATAGTCCACCGCATAGACACCGACCGACTTCGCGCCGACCCGAGCGCGCAGCGCGTCGATGAACGCATCTCCGGTGGGGCCCGCCCCTGGCAACTCGGTGGTACCCCGGGCGAACACGATCTCGGCATCGGGGCATGGCGCCGCGGACGAGGTGCCCGCGGCAACGCACTGCATCGCGATGACGGTCGTCGCCACCGACGTCACGATGGCACTCATGCGTCTCATTTGCCCCACGAGCAAATGCTGACACGAGGCGACGGGAAACGCGGGCTGAGCGTCAGAACACACAGAGATACGACAAGAACGCCAGGGATTCCTTATTCGCCGTGGTTCGAGCCGAGTTGCCGTGACTCGAATGGCCCGACCCAACGCTAGGCTCGCCTCGTGCTGCTCTCCGATCGAGACATTCGGGCCACGATCGCTGCGGGCCGGCTGGCAATCGACCCGTTCGACGACGGCTTGATCCAGCCGTCGAGCGTCGACGTCCGGCTGGACAACCTGTTCCGGGTCTTCAACAACACCCGCTACACCCACATCGACCCGGCCTTGCGTCAGGACGACCTGACGACGCTGGTCGAACCCAAGGTGGACGAACCGTTCGTGTTGCATCCGGGGGAGTTCGTGCTGGGCTCGACGCTGGAGCGGTGCACGCTTCCCGACGACCTCGCCGGACGCCTGGAGGGCAAGTCGTCGTTGGGCAGGCTGGGCCTGTTGACCCATTCGACGGCGGGCTTCATCGACCCCGGCTTCAGCGGACACATCACCCTGGAGCTGTCCAACGTCGCGAACCTGCCGATCACCTTGTGGCCCGGTATGAAGATCGGCCAGCTGTGCCTGCTACGACTCACCAGCCCGGCCGAGCATCCCTACGGCAGTGCGCAGGTCGGATCGAAATATCAGGGCCAGCGGGGGCCCACGCCGTCGAAGTCCTACCAGAACTTCGTCAAGTCCTGATTCGGCGTTCACGCGTATGGTCGGATTGCGGCCAAAAGCCGGCCCGGCGCATGTAACGACTGCGCTGGTGGCGACGATGAAATATCGAGCGGCCGCGTCGCGTTGAGATCGTCTGCGCTGGGATTGGATAGCGCAGCTAACGTCTTGGAGGGGTTTCGTGGACATCGTGCTTGGTGTGTCGTTGACACCAAAGACGGTGCGCTTGGTGCTGGTCGAAGGCGTCCAGGGCGACGGCGCAATCATCGACCACGACACGTTCGAGGTGCCGCAGTCCGACGACGCAGCAAACTCCACGAACGTCGTCCAACAGGTCGTCGCCGCCATCCTCGGCACCCAAGAGAGCGCCCGCGAGGGTGGCCACGACCTGAAGGCGATCGGCGTCACCTGGAGTGACCGCGCCGATGCCGCCAAACTCCGCGACGGCCTGGCGGCCCACGGCATCAAGGACGCCATGCTGGTGTCCGAACTGCATGCCGCCGGCGCACTCGCGCAGACCGCCGGACGTGCCGTCGGATACGAGAGCACGGCGCTGCTGTTCCTCGACCGCGACACCGCGACGTTGTCCGTCGTGAACACCGACGACGGCTCGATCGTGAAGGTGCTCAGCCGTGACCTGCACGGTGCGGACGCGATGGGCGTGCTCGCCGAGATGGCGTCGGCCGTCGCCGCGCAGGACTCCCCGCCTCAGGGCATGTTCGTCGTCGGCTCCGGTGTGGACGTGGCGTCGGTCAAGTCGCACCTGCAGGATCTCGTCCCGATTCCCGTCAACGCCCCCGAGGAATCCGGCCTCGCCCTGGCGCGGGGCGCCGCGCTGGCCGCCGCTGCCGCGCCGGAATTCGACGCATCGACCGTCGGCCTCGCCTATTCGCAGGATCCGGACGGTGCGACGTCCGGCAACGACTATCCCGGGCTGGCCGGCGCGGCCACTCAGCTGCGCCCGATCGGTGCGGTCGGCGGCGCCGCAGCCTTCGGGGACGCAGCCTTCGGGGATGATGCCTACGGCGGCTACGCCCCCGATGCGCCCGACGACAACCGCAAGCCCTTCCTGCTCGTCGGGAGCGCGCTGACGACCCTGTTCGTCGTCGGTGTCGTCGCACTGGTGATCTCGCTCGCCGTCAGCATCCGGCCGACCGCCGACCAGCGACCCGACGCCGGGCAGAGCGCGATCGTGCCGAGCGCGATCCGGCCCGCGGCTCCCGCCCCCGAAGTGGCGCAGCCCCCGGCGCCCGCACCCGAGGCTCCGCCCGCACCGGCACCCGAGACCATCAAGGCGCCGATTCCGGTCGTCCAGGAACAACCGCAGCCGCAGGCGCCGCCGCGGACCGTATACGTCGAACAACCGGCCGCGCCGGCCCCCGCACCCGCGGCGCCACCACCGGCCCCGGCTCCCGCGGCGCCGCCGCCCGCGCCGGTTCCCGCCGTGGTCCCGATCGTGCCCCCGGTGTGGCAACCCCCGATCTGGAATCCTCCGGTCCAGCAGAACCCGTGGCCACAGTGGCCGCGCCCCCAGCAGCAGTGGCCCTCCTGGCCGCAGCAGCCGCAACAACCCCAGTGGCCGCAACAACCGCAGCAGCCGCAACGGCCGCCGTCGAACCACGACGACGACAACGGTGGCTGGCCTGGTGGCGGCAACGGCGGTGGTGACGACAACGGCGGCTGGCCCGGCAACGGTGGCAATGGCAATGGCGGCAACGGTGGCGGCGGCAACGGCAACGGCGGCTGGCCCGGAAACAACGGCAACGGCAACGGCAATGGCAACGGCAATGGCGGCTGGCCCGGAAACAACGGCGGCGGAAACAACGGCGGCGGCGGAGGCGGTGGCGGCAACTGCTTCCTCATCTTCTGCGGCGGCGGAGGTGGCGGCGGCAACGGCGGCCACGGCGGCGGTGGACGGCACTAGGTCGGCGTCCACTCGTTACCTACCGTTGGTCTCTTGCTCAGTGTCACTTTGCAGTTAGCTCATCGCGGAGGCCTATTCAGGCAGTATGCGATGCACTGTGTTCGGTACGGGATACCTCGGCGCCACCCACGCCGCCGGCATGGCCGAGTTGGGACACGAGGTCATCGGGGTCGACATCGACCCGGGCAAGATCGCCAAGCTGGCGTCCGGAGACATACCGTTCTATGAGCCCGGCCTGCGAAAGGTGTTGCGCGACAACCTCGACGCCGGCCGGCTGCGATTCACCACCGATTACGACGAGGCCGCCGAGTTCGCCGACGTGCACTTCCTCGGCGTCGGCACCCCGCAGAAGAAGGGTGAGTACGGCGCCGATCTTCGCCACGTCCACGCCGTGATCGACACCCTGGTGCCCAAGCTGCGGCGCTCCGCGGTGATCGTCGGCAAGTCGACGGTCCCGGTGGGCACGGCCGCCGACCTCGCCGAGCGGGCCCGCGCGTTGGCACCAGTGGGAATCAGCGTCGAGATCGCCTGGAACCCGGAGTTCCTCCGCGAGGGTTACGCCGTCCACGACACGCTGCATCCCGACCGCATCGTGCTTGGCGTGCAACGCGATTCGTTGTGGGCCGAGGCCGCGATCCGGCAGCTGTACGCCCCGCTGCTGGCGGAAGGCGTCCCGTTCCTGGTCACCGACCTGCAGACCGCCGAATTGGTCAAGGTCTCGGCGAACGCCTTTCTGGCGACCAAGATCTCGTTCATCAACGCCATCTCCGAGGTGTGCGAGGCCGTCGACGCCGACGTGACGCTGCTGGCCGACGCGCTGGGCTATGACCCCAGGATCGGCCGCCGGTTTCTCAACGCCGGCTTGGGATTCGGCGGCGGCTGCCTACCGAAGGACATCCGCGCGTTCATGGCGCGGGCGGGCGAACTCGGCGCCAACCACGCGCTGACGTTCCTGCGCGAGGTGGACAGCATCAACATGCGCAGGCGCACCCGGATGGTCGAGTTGGCCTCCACGGCGTGCGGTGGCTCGCTGCTCGGTGCCAACGTGGCGGTGCTGGGAGCCGCGTTCAAACCCGAGTCCGACGACGTGCGGGACTCACCTGCGCTCAACGTCGCGGGCTTGCTGCAACTCAACGGCGCCACGGTCAACGTCTACGACCCCAAGGCAATGGAGAACTCGCAACGCGTCTTCCCCACGTTGAACTACTCGACCTCGGTGCACGAGGCGTGCGACCGCGCCGACGCGGTGCTGGTGCTCACCGAGTGGCAGGAGTTCGTCGACCTCGACCCCAACGCCCTTGCCGGCACCGTGCGCTCGAAAGTCGTTGTCGACGGTCGCAACTGCCTCGACGTCGCGACGTGGCAGAACGCCGGCTGGACGGTGCACGCCCTCGGTCGACGCATCGCGGCACCGGCGGGCGCCGTCGCGTCGTAGCTTGGACGGCATGTCCGTCTACGCGCTCAACCTGTTCGACATCGCCAACCGTGACGAGTACCTGGCCTACTCCAAACGCTCACCCGCCGAGGTCGCCAGGCACGGCGGGCGCGTCGTTGCGCTCGGGCGGTTCCGCGAGGCGGTTCTCGGCGACGTCGAGCCGCGCTCGGTGCTGATCATCGTCGAGTGGGAGTCCAAGGACGCGTTCGACGGCTACTGCAACGACCCCGCACTCGCGGACCTGCACGCCCACCGTGAGAACGGGTCCTCGGCCTACGTCTGGCACCTCTTCGACCGGTTGGACGATCTTCGTCCGCTCCTTAAGCTCTAGGCATGCCGCAAACGACCAGGGTCAAGCAGCGACTGCACTGGCTGTCCCTGCACGGGGTGATCCGAGTCGCGGCCTCGCGCGCTGCCAAGAAGGGTGATCCGCAGGGTCGGCTCATCGCCGATCCCGCGGTCCGCGCCGATCCGGGTGGCTTCGCCGACGAGCTCCGCCGACGCGGCAAGCTGGTCCGCGGCCGCGCGGCATGGTTGACGGCCGACCACGCCGTTGCTCACCAGCTTCTGCGTTCCGACGACTTCTCGGTGACGTCCATCGGCGCCACGTTGCCAGGTCCGCTGCGGTGGCTGGAGCAGAAGACCTCGGTCAAGGGGCGGCTGCATCCGTTGCTGCCGCCGTCGATGCTGTCCGTCGAACCGCCCGAGCACACCCGGTACCGCAAGACCGTCTCTTCGGTGTTCACCACCAGAGCCGTTGCGGCACTGAGGGAGCGGGTGCAGCAGGCTGCGAACGGCCTCATCGACGGCATCGACGCGGGCCCAGCCGACCCCGTCGTCGACATAGTCGACAGCTACTGCTCGCAGCTGCCCGTGACGGTGATCGGCGACATCCTCGGCGTGCCCGACTTCGACCGCCCCCGCATCCTGGAGTTCGGTGAACACGCTGCCCCCAGCCTGGACATCGGGCTGTCGTGGAGCCAGTACCTGAGCGTGGAGAGCGGGCTCGACGGATTCAATTCCTGGCTGGCCCAACACCTCGATCACCTACGGCGCGAGCCCGGCGACGACCTGATGAGTCAGATCATCCGGGCCGGGGACGACGGCACCCGGCTCAACGAAGAAGAGCTGCGTTCCACGGCAGGGCTCGTCCTGGCCGCCGGGTTCGAGACGACGGTGAACCTGCTGGGCAACGGGATCCGGATCCTGCTGGAACACCCCGACCAACTGGCGTTGCTGCTTGAGGAACCGGAGCGCTGGCCGGGCGCCGTGGAGGAGATCCTGCGGCTGGAATCCCCGGTGCAGCTCAGCGCCCGCGTCGCGCGCGTCGACACCGAGGTGGCCGGGCGGGCCGTGGCTGCCGGTGAGCCCGTGATCCTGTACCTCGCGGGCGCCAACCGGGATCCGGGGGTGTTCGCCGATCCACACCGCTTCGACATCACGCGCGACAACGCGGGCAGGCACCTGTCGTTCTCGGGCGGCAGGCACTTTTGTCTCGGGGCGGCGCTGGCGCGCGCCGAGGGTGAAGTCGGGCTGCGGACGTTCTTCCAGCGCTACCCCGATGCTCGCCTGGCCGGATCGGGGAGCCGCCGGGACACCCGGGTGCTGCGTGGCTGGTCGTCATTGCCGATCAGGCTCGGAGAGGCGCGAGCGGCGGTAGTTTCGTAGGCGTGGACTTCCGCGCAACGCTGCTCGAGGAGACCCGGGCCCTTGGTGACGTCATCCGCGACGCCGACCCCGCGACCCCGGTGTCGACCTGCCCCGGCTGGACGATGAATCAGCTGCTCAAACACGTCGGGCGGGGCCACCGCTGGTCGGCGCAGATCATCTCCGAGCGACGCCTGCAGCCGCTCGACCCCCGCGACGTCCGGGACGGCAAGCCACCGGCGGACGGCGATGCGGCGATCGACTGGCTCAACCAGGGCGCGCAACTCGTCATCGATGCCGTCGACCGCGTCGGACCCGAGGCCCGAGTGTGGACGTTCAACGGGGCGAAGCCCGCGGGCTGGTGGATTCGCCGCCGCGCGCACGAGGCGACGGTGCACCGCGCCGACGCGACGTTGGCCGTCGGCAACGCTTTCGAGCTTGCCGCCGAGGTGGCCGCCGACGGCATCAGCGAATGGATCGAACTGGCCACCGTCGCGGCCAACGTGCACGCGCCACCGCTGCGCCGTGGTCTGACGCTGCATCTGCACGCCACCGACGACGGGCTGGGCCCGACGGGGGAGTGGACCATCACCCACGACGAGGACGGGGTGCAGTGGTCCCACGACCATGCCAAGGGCGAAACCGCGGTCCGCGGAAGCGCGACCGACCTGCTGCTGGCGCTGAGTCGGCGTCAGACGGCGAAGGGAGCGGTCGAAGTCCTTGGCGATGAGGCCATTTGGGACGAGTGGTTGAGCCGTACGCCGTTCTAGACCGCCGCCTCGATCCCAGTCGTGGCGGAGAGTTTGGCGACGACGTCCAAGTACTCGGCGACGATGGACGCCACGATGTCTGCGGCAGGCATCACGGACTCGACCAGCCCAGCCGATTGCCCCGCCTCGACCTTCCCCTCGGCTACGTCGCCGTGGAGTGCCGCGTCCTTCAGGGATGACGAGAGAAACCGTTCGCGGCGTTGGTCTTCGGATGCGCCTGCGTGTTCGAGTGCGAGCATGGCGTCACTGAAATCGTTGGACAACATGCGGATCAGGCCCAGACCACGGCCGACGGTTCGGGTGTCCGATACCTTCGCGCCGACGACGAGGTCCCGATATGCGGGTGCCACGTTCGATTCCCGCGACGCGATGAACCGAGTGCCGAACTGCGCCGCGTCCGCGCCCAGCGCGAGGGCCGCAGCCAGTCCCGCGCCGTCGGCGAATCCGCCAGACGCGACGATGGGGATGTGCGGCAACTCCTTTCGGACGGCCCGCACGATCACGGAGGACGAGACGAGGTCGACCGGTGGGTGCCCGCCTGCCTCTCCACCGACGACGACGAGTCCGTCGACGCCGGCCTCGGCCGCCTTGATCGCGTGCGGGAGCGTCGAGACGACGTGCAGCCACCGAGTACCCACGGAGTGGAATCGGTCGAGATGCTTCTTGGGTCCGCCCTGGGAGGCGATGATGACGGGGACGGGTTCGGCGGCCAGGTGGTCGAGGACGTCGTCGGCGTCCGCGCGGTAGAGCGGCAGATTGACTGCGAAGGGGCCCATGGCCATCCGACGCAGAACGCCCAGCACGGCGGTGAAGTCGGACAAGCGCATCGGTCCCGCCGCCAACACCCCCAGCCCGCCGGCATTGGTGACGGCCGCGGGCAGCTCGGCGCATGACGATGCCCATGACATCCCGGCCTGGACGACGGGGACCTCGATCCCAAGCATGGCGGTGATCGCGGTGGTGATCCTGGAACGCGTCACTTCGCCACGCTCGCAGCGGATTTCAAGATCTCATGAGCTGCGAGGGCAGCATCGGTCTTGCGTACCTTCCCGCTGGCCGTCATGCCGATGGACTCGAAGTCGGCGACGACGCGGAAGTGTGCGGGTATTCGGAAGCCCGCCATGCGCTCCTTGCACCAGCGGCGCAGATCGTCGACGTCGAGTTCCATGCCCTCGGCGAGCCGCAGGAACGCGAACGGGACCTCCACCAAGCGATCGTCGGGGACGCCCACGACGACGGCCTGGACGATCGCGGGATGGCCGTGCAGCGCATTCTCGACCTCGGCCGGAGCCACGTTCTCCCCACCGACTCGGATCAATTCCTTCGTTCGGCCGGTGAAGACCAGGCGCCCGGTGTCGTCGAGATGTCCGACGTCGCCGGTGCGCAGCCAGCCGTCGCAGAGTGCTGCGCGAGTCTCCTCGGGCTTGTCCCAGTAGCCGACCATGACGTTCCAGCCGCGGACCAGGATTTCCCCGTCTTCATTGGCCGAGGCGGGTGCACCCGTGTCGAGACGCCGGATCGACACCTCGACGCCGGGTTCCAGCGCCATGGCGGTGCTGACCCTGACGTCTTCGGGCTCCCACCACGACGACTGGGCGACGTTGGGTGATGCCTCGGAAAGTCCGTATCCCACCACGCATTCGGCGGCTCCGAGGACGTCGATGACCTGGCGCACCACGGCCGCCGACGCCGCGACCCATGCGCCCCGCAGATAGAGCTTCCGCGTGGTGACGTCGGGATGGCCGATGATCATCAGTGCGATGGTGTCGTTTCCGGAGAAGTGGGTGCATCGCTCCACCTCGAACAGCCGCAAGGCCTCACCCGCCTCGAAGCGGTCCATCGTCACCAGCGTGGCGACGTGCTGGAGGCACGCGAGGATCGACAGACTGGACCCGGCCACGTGGAAGAACGGTCGGGCGCTATGGAACCGGTCTCCGATGCGCAGTCCCATCCGTCCACCAGAGAAGAAACCGTTGGCGCACATGCTGCGATGAGTCAGCAGCACGCCCTTCGGGAAGGACGTGGTGCCCGAGGTGTACTGGATCAACGCGACGTCGTCGGGTGAAGCCATCGCGTCGACGCCGGTATCGGTGCTGGAATCTGCGTTGGCGAGCAACGCTTCCCAGGACTCCGCTCCGGCTGGAACGTCGTCCCCGACGACCACCACGTGGCGCAGGTCGGGCAACGCCCGCGACTCGAGCGGTGCTGCATCGTCGATCTCCGGCGCGATGGTGCGCAGCATTCCGATGAAGTCGATCCTGAGAAAGACGTCGGCGGTGATGAGCAGCGACGCCCTGGACTGCCGCAACACGTACGCCAATTCCTCCGTCCGGAACCGCGTGTTGACCGGCACCACCACGGCGCCCAGTGAACTCGCCGCAAGGAAGATCTCCACCCAGCGAACGCCATTGCCCATGCACAGCGCGACGTGGTCGCCATGCCGAACCCCGAAGCGGTGCAGGGCAGATCGAACCACCGCGACTCGCTCCGAGAGTCGACGGTAGGTGCAGCGCTCACCAGAGCCGACGATCGCCTCGACGTCAGGACCGAGGAAGGCGGCCCGCGTCAGCGCGGCGTGGGTGGTCGTCGGACAGATCTGGGAAAGGTCCGGTGTCGTCGTCACTGAGTGCTCGTCCCGTTGTGCGCGGCCAGGAAGCCGTCGACGCCCGTTCGCCATTCGCCGCCGGCGAGGTTCTGCTCGATCGCGGACATCTCGATGCGAATTCCGCGGTCGAGGTCGGTTTCCGAGCCGAGGTCGATGGCGCGCTTCGTCAATGCCATCGACAGCGGCGGTGCGGCCGCGATCTTCTCTGCCATCGCCCTGCCTGTCGCCATCAGGGCATCGGGGGGCACCACCCGGACGAGGAGTCCGACTCGCTCGGCTTCTTCGGCGGGCATGACCCGATTCGTGAAGAGCAGTTCCTTGGCGCGTCGCTTTCCGATCACCCGCTGTAGTCGTTGGGTGGCGCCCACCGTGCCCCAATGTGCCTCGGGGAAACGGAAGTTGGTGTCCGACGACCCGACGGCGAAGTCGCTGGCCATCGCGATCTCGCCGCCAGACCCGACGACGCTCCCATGCAGCAGGGAGATCACGGGCTTGCTGCACGCCTCGATCGCGGCGTAGGCAGCGAACGAAGCGAGGCGTCGGCGGCGCACCCAGGCGGCGTCCTTGCCCTTGCGCTCCTTGAGGTCGGCACCCGCGCAGAACGACGGGCCTCGTCCCGAGACGAGGACGACCCGAACGTCGGGATCGGCGTCCAACGCGGCGAAGACGTCGCGAAGGCTAGTGCACAGGGCGAGATCGACCGCGTTCCGGGCCGCAGGCCGGTTCAGTACGACGTGAACCGTGGGGCCCTCGTGAACGACGTCGAGGGAGTCCGCTTCCACCATGTCAGATCACCCCTTGGTCGTGAAGGGACGTGATCGTGCCGTCCGACATCCGCAGTCGCTCGCTGAGGACACGTCTGGTATCCGCGCCCAGCAGGGGTGGGGTTCCCACCGTGGGGGAGTCGTAGCCGGTGATCGCCAGCGGGGTGCGGAGCCCGGGGAACGAGCCCTCGGTGGGATGCTCGAAGTTCTGGACCATTTCTCGCGCTACCGCATGCTCGGACGCCAGCGCCTCGCGGACCGTTTGCACCGCCCCGACGGGTACCCCCGCCGCGCCGAGCGTGCCGACCGCTTCGTCGCGCGGCATGGCGCCGATGGCCCTGCGCAGCAAGGGCATCAGCTCGAGTCGGTTCTGCACTCGGGAGGAATTGTCGGCATATCTGGGGTCGTGGATCAGGTCCTCGAGCCCCACCGCCTTGCACAGCGGTTCCCAGTGTTGGTCGCTCGCGCTGACGTGGATCCACTCCTCGTCCGCGCAGACGAACGCGGCAGAGGGAACCCGGCCCGGATGCTCGGTGCCCATTCTGTGGGGGTCCTCGTCGTAGGCGAACACGCGGGCGGCGGCGAGAGCGCCCAAGGCCAGCTGCGCGTCCATCATCGACACGTCCACGAAGCAACCGTGGCCCGTGGTGGCCCTTCCGACGAGCCCGGTCAGCGCAGCGATGGCGACCCACAGCGCGGACGTCATGTCGGACACGGGAATTCCCGCCTTGACCGGCGGTCCGTCGGCCTCTCCGGTCATGGACATGATGCCCGAGAGGGCCTGGAAGATCGTGTCGTAACCCTTTTCGTCGCGGAGGGGTCCCGTCTGGCCGAAGCCGGTCGTGGCGACGTACACCAGACGAGGGTTCACTCGGCGCAGGGAGTCATAGCCGAGTCCCATGCCGTCCATCACCCCCGGCAGGAAGTTCTCCACGACGACGTCGGCATCGCGTGTGAGTTCGCGGGCAATGCGTGCGCCCTCGGCGGTCTTGAGATCGAGTGTGATGGAGCGCTTTCCCCGATTGAACGCGAAGAAGTAGGCACTCTCGCCTGCGGGCAGCCTCGGCTCGAAGGAGCGTGTCTCGTCGCCGCGATGCGGGCGTTCGATCTTCACGACATCCGCACCGAGCTCGGCGAGCGTCTGGGTGGCCAGTGGTGCGGCGAGGACCCGGGAGAAGTCGATTATCTTGATGCCGTCGAGTGGTTTGGTCACGGGGTCTCCCGGAAACCGCGCATGATCTGGTTCACGTCGCGGCCGGCTTTCATCGCCGACTCGAAGGGCAGGTCCGCGACGCGGTAGAACAGGTCCTTGATGCTCCGCAACGCGTCCGGTGAGTGATGGGCCCACCCCTTGGCGATGTCCACACCGCGTTGCAGTGCGTCGCCCGGGGTGGCGACTTCGTTGGCGAGGCCGTGCCGGAACATCTCGTCGGCGTTGAGGAATCTGCCGGTGCTGAGGAGCTCGAATGCCAGCTTGCGACCGAGCTGGCGCTGAATTCCGGTCATCACCAGCGCGGGCACGATCTGGTGTTTGACCTCGGGGTAGCCGAACTTGATGTCGGACGCGGCCACCAGCATGTCGCAGGCGATGGCCAGGCCGGCCCCGCCGCCAACGGCTGCGCCCTGCGCTACAGATACCACTGGCTTGCTGATCTGCTGCGGCAACATCTGCGTCCGCAGGGTCAGGTCGGCCCGCCGGGCGACCGCGTCGGCGTGTGCCGGAGTCAGGTCCGAGAACTCGGAAAGGTCTGCGCCTGCACAGAATCCGCGTCCTGCGCCAGCCAGCACGAGTGCTCGCACGGCGGGGTCGCGGTCGGATTCGACCAGGGCGTCGTGCAGCGCCTGCGTCAGCTCGGTGTTCAGGGCGTTGAGCTTGTCGGGCCTGTTGAGGACGATGATGCGTACCGCGCCGTCGTCGATCGTCTCGAGGACGTGTGCCGTCGTGGTGTTGCTCGACGGGTGTGTCGCCGTATCAGACATTCGTGGGTTCCTTTGGGGTACGGGCGAAATCGGTGCGGGCGACCATGCTGTGTAGAGGACGCTTCAGTGCTGCCTCGCAAGCCGCCGAGGCAGTGCGGAGATTCTCCGGGTCGATGCCCGTGTCGACGCCCATCGCCTCGAAGAGGCTGACGAGGTCTTCCGTGCAGACGTTGCCCGTCAGACCGGCGCCGTAGTGGATCGAGGAGGGATGTCCTCCGACTCCTCCCATCGCGCTGTCGAAGTGGCGCACTCCCGCTTCGAGTGCGGCGACGGCGTTGGCGATTCCCGTCCCGCGGGTGTTGTGGAAGTGGGCGACGACGGTCAACTGGGGGAATTCGCGAAGCAGGCGAGCGAACAGCTCCTTCGTCGTGCGAGGGTGTGCGACGCCCGTGGTGTCACCGATCGTGACGAATCGTGCGCCACATTCGGCGAATCGGGCGACGTCGGCAACGACGACGTCGGGATCCACCCAGCCCTCGAACGGACAGCCGAACGCGACGGATACCACTCCGACCAGGGCGAATCGGCCGTCGGCAAGGGCGGCCATCTCCTGGACCCGCTGCCACTGCTGGTCACGCGTGCTGCGCAGGTTGCGCTGACTGTGGGATTCGCTTGCGGAGACGAGAAGGCTGAGTTCGTCGGCGGCCGTGCCGATCTCGTAATCCTGGAGGGCGCGTTCGACGCCCTTCGGGTTGGGGCACGTGGCCTTGTAGCTGACGCCCGGCTTGCGCGGCGCCGCCAGGAGGACGTCGCGAACGTCGCTGAACGCCGGGATGCGGGACGGGTGGCTGTAGCTGCTTGCCTCGATGCGGGTGAAGCCGGCGTCGACGAAGCGCCCGAGAAGTTCGACCTTCGTCGACGTGGGAAGGAACTCGGGCTCGTGCTGGAGCCCGTCACGAGCGAAGCACTCGCAGAGAACGACACTGTCGGTCACCGATGATCCACCTTTCCTGACACCTCAACAATGAGGGAAGCTGTTGACTAAGTCAACAGCAGGAGTGTCGGCTACGGCTCCGAGACGTTGTGCTGCTCCTCTTCCTCGATGACCCGCGCGAGGCTGGTCAGAGTGTCGAGGGCGCGCTCGAGGGCCCTTAGGTCCTTGGGGCCGAGATGGCGTCGGATTCGACGGTCGCGTTCGTTGGCCTCGGCGATCAGGCCCCGGTACATCGCGAGGCCCTCGTCGGTGAGCGCGAGTTGCGTCGTCCTGCCCGCTCCCACGGTCTTGGTGACCAATCCCCGATCGAACAGGCCCTTGACCACGCGCGACATCTGGGCTTTGTCGAGACCGGCCTTGCGGGCCAATGAGTTCAGCGTGGCGGGTGTCTTGACGCCGAGGAGGGCGAGAGTTCGCCATTCGGCGAGGGACACGTCGAACATGCGCCGGTACCGCGTTGCCGCGCTTCGCGAGAGGGAACCGCTGGCCCTGGAGAGGCGGTACGACAGCAGGTCGGTGATCACGACGTCGTGCGAACTGGCGGGCTGGGCATTGCTCTCCGGCATGGAAGCCTCCTCGCGTCGAACAGTACCGAGCGGATGTGAGGTGGCGCCGCAAGGCACGGGCCGGACACGTTCCAGGTGTTGACAAAATCAACAGATGGATAGCAGACTGCTGAGGCGGGACACGTGAGCTGGGTCACCTGCGAATGTTGCGGTGCGGCCCACTAGATTCGCCGTGAACCGTCCGTCCTTCAAACCATCAAAGGAGCCGAGCGGTGAAACGCACCAGCGAGAACGAGACGGGGATGGATGTGGCGGATCGACAGCCGCCCGTCGACGTCATGCGCGACCGGTTGTACCGCCGCATCGCCGTGCGAGTGATGCCGTTGCTGGTGATCTGCTACATCGTGAGCTTCATCGATCGGACGAACATCGGCATCGCCCAGGTCGGACTCAAGCGCGATCTCGGCTTCAGCGCGACGGCCTACGGATTGGGCGTGGCGTTGTTCTTCGTCGGCTTCATCCTGTTCGAGGTGCCGAGCAACGCCATGCTGCAGCGGATCGGTGCCCGCGCCACGTTGACGCGGATCATGGTCACCTGGGGCATCGTCACGGTGGGCACGATGTTCGTCTGGGACGAGACGTCCTTCTACGTCATGCGATTCCTGCTGGGTGTCGCGGAGGCGGGATTCTTCCCAGGGGCGCTGTTCTACCTCGCCCAATGGTTCCCCTCGGCCCGTCGGACCAGCAGGACCGCGACGTTCTTCATCGGCGTGCCGATCTCCGGGATCATCGGTTCGGCCGTCTCCGGCTGGATCATGAGCGCCTTCAACGGAGATCTGGGTCTCGCGGACTGGCAGTGGCTGTTCCTACTGGAGGGCATTCCGCCGATCCTGCTCGGTGCCTTCGTCTGGTTCTACCTGTGCGATCGCCCGGCCGATGCCCGTTGGCTGACCGACGACGAGAAGGCCGTCGTCGAAGCCGATCTGAGCGCTGATCAAGCGGACAAGGCGCGAGCCGCCGACGCTGCGCAACACACCGGACTGCGTGCGGCACTTCGCGATCCGCGGGTGTTGATCCTCGGGCTCTGTGCCTGCGGCGCGTACACACTCGCGAACGCCGTGTCGTTCTGGACGCCGCGGATCATCAACAATGCCGGGGTGGACAACGTCCTCAACATCGGGCTGTTCTCCGCAATCCCGCCGATCGCAGGCATCATCGTGATGCAGATCGTGGGCCGCAGTTCGGATCGCCGACTCGAGCGTCGCTGGCACGCGGCAGGCAGCTGGTTGGTGGCGTCGGGCGGACTGATCGCGCTGTCCCTGGTGACGCACAGCCCCCACGTCGTCGTCGTCCTGCTCGCGGTCATCGCGGCCGCCCACTACGCGGGCCTGACGGTCTTCTACTCGATACCGTCGATCTACCTGTCGGGTCGGGGAACGGCCACGGCCATCGCGTTGGTGACGTCGATGGGGTCGTTCGCGGCCGCGCTCTCGCCTGCCATGCTCGGATTCATCGAGGATCACACCGGAAGCCTGTCCCTCGGTCTCCAGATCAGCGCAGCGATCATCGTCTGTGCCGCCGTCCTCCTGCTGGTGGGCATCCCCGCCAAGGCGCTCAAGGAGAACACCCGCTGACTAGGTGGTGCTGGGCTGCTCCGCGTGATGTGGGGTGGCCAGCACGGCGGCGATCCCCGTCGTCAACGGGACCGAGAGCGCCAGCGCGATGCCGCCCACCGCGGACCGCGCGATCTCGATGGCCACGCTCTCACTGGTCAGGACGTCCCCCAGCGACCGGTTCGCCACGCTGAACAGCAGCAGCAGCGGTAGCGCGCTGCCCGCGTACGCCAGCACCAGGGTGTAGACCGTGCTGGCGATGTGATCGCGACCGACCCTCATGGCGCCGGTGAAGATCGCTCGACGCGACGGGTTGTGTTCAGCGATCTCGAAGGCCGTCGACGCCTGCGTCACCGTCACGTCGTTGAGCACGCCGAGAGAGCCGATGATGAAGCCTGCCAGCAGCAGACCGGTGATCGATACGCTGCCGAGGTAGGCGGCCACCTCGTTGTTTTGATCCTCGGACAGCCCGGTCAGGTGCACCAGTTCGATTGCCGCCCAGGACAATGCGGCCGCAAGGAGCAGGGACGTCAGAGTTCCCAGCAGGGCGGCGCTGGTGCGCAGACTCACCCCGTGGGCGAGGTAGATGACCGCGAAGAGAATGGCGCCCGACGCGACCAGTGACACGGGGACCGCAGGCGCACCGTCGCGCAGCGCGGGCAGCAGGAACACCATCAGCACGGCGAAGGCCACCACGATGCCGACGAGCGCACGCAGACCGCGCCAGCGGGCCACCGCCACCACCACGACTGCGAACGCAGCGGCCAGCAGCGCCAACGGCAGCGTCCGCTCGAAGTCGAAGAACGCGTACGACGTCGAACCGTTCTGGTCGACCTGCCTGCTGACTCGCACGTCGTCGCCGACCGCGAGGCTCGGCTGGCCCGGCCCGCCGCTGAACTCGAGCAGCGTGTTGGCGCCGGTGTTGGGGCCCGAGTCGATCGACACCAGTGACTGGACGCAGTCGCCGCCCCCGGCCTGGGCCTGCAGCGGCGCCGACGTCAGGACACCGCCCGCCGACGGGCTGCCGCACGGTGCCTGAGAACTGGACAGCACGTGCCCGGACTCGGTGGTCACGGCACCGCCCTCGGAGTTCTGGAACGGCAGCGGAATGTCGACGCTCTGGTGGCTCGGCCACAACACGGCCATGCCCACGATGACGGCGACGCCGATCGCGACGAGCAGGCCGACGACGATCTTGGCCGCCACCGGACCCAACGGAGCGGGACCGGACGACGATGAGTGCGAGTGCGTATGCGCCACCCGGCAAGGGTAGAGGGGCTGGCTGGCGTGCTACTGCCGGTAGCTGGCCAAGAAGTTGCCCAGCCGGTCGATCGCGTTTGTCAGGTCGCGGGCCCACGGCAGCGTCACGATGCGCAGGTGATCCGGTGCAGGCCAATTGAATCCGGTGCCCTGCACCACCAGGATCTTCTCCTGCAGCAGCAAGTCGAGGACGAGCTGCTCGTCGTCGTGGATGTCGTGAACCTCGGGATCGAGCCGCGGGAACGCGTACAGCGCGCCCTCGGGCTTCACGCAGGAGACGCCGGGAATGTCGTTGAGCTTGGTCCACGCGACGTCACGCTGTTCGAGTAGCCGGCCACCGGGAAGCACCAGATCCTCGATGCTCTGATGCCCACCAAGTGCCACCTGGATCGCGTACTGCGCAGGCACGTTCGGGCACAGCCGCATGTTGGACAGCAGGTTGATGCCCTCCAGGAAGCTGGCGGCATGCTCCTTGGGGCCGGTAATGGCAAGCCAGCCGGACCGGTA
>NZ_JBEVLO010000433.1:0-15783 GCF_040509115.1 Mycobacterium sp.
CGCGCGGCGGCGGGTGAGCGCGTCTCCAGCAGGTTCCACTGGTCGGCCCGAACGGCACGGTGAAACCAGATCGACGAATCGGTCGTCCCGCTGCGATGGGTCCGCGCCTTCATCGAATGACCGTGCACCTGCAGGGCGGGGTCGATCATGTACACGTCCGCGACGTACGCCGCGATCACCGTGTGCAGCAACGGATCGTCGGGCACCACCACGGTGACTCGCCACCAGAGGCGTCGGACGAACTCGCCGTTGGACCGGTCGTCGTCGATGCGAATGTCGATCTCGTCCAACGGCATCGAGGGGGCCGGACCGGCCGGACCGGTCTGTTCAAGGGTCTCGGGGTCCGGCGGATTGGTCGGGTACCGGCCGTGTTCCGGGCCCGCAAGGGGTGCGGCGAAGGAGACGCTGGCGGTCGTCAGCAGGCGCCCGCCCTGCCGGGCCTCGACCCGTCGGGCCGCGGCGGTCCGTCCGTCGAACACCCTTTGCACCCCGTAGTCGACGGTCTCGCCGGCCTCCCCGCCCCGCAGGAACTGCAGATGCATGTTGGTGGGCAGCTTGGTGTGCTCCACGGTCCGACTGGCAGCGGCCAGGCTCTGGGCCATGAACTGACCGCCGAATGCCCGCTTGCCCTCCGGACCGCTGGCGGGCCCGACCCAGGAGTCTCCCGAATCGCCCTGCCGAACGTCGAGTAGGCGCAGCAGCGCGCTCACGCGACCGTGCCCGCCGCGATCAGCCGTTCCACCTCGACCGAGGACAACCCGAGCCTGTCCCGCAACACGTCCGCGGTGTGGTCACCGAGCGCCGGAGCGGCCGCGGCGGGAGGGTGAAAGCCGTTGATCTCCATGGGAAGTCCCGGCGCCAGATACTCGCCGATCCGCGGCTGGGTCAGGGTGGTGAACAGCGGGTTGGCGGTGACCTTGGGGTCCGCGACGGCGTCGGCGAAAGTCCGGTACCGCTCCCACAGGATCGACGTGGCCGACAGCGCCGTGGCGACCTCGGCGGCGGTGCGGCCGGCGAACCAGACCGTGAACAGGCCGGTGAGAGCATCGCGATGCTCATACCTCTGCCCTTCGTCGGTGAAGTCGACCCCGAGGTTCTGACCCAGTGCGGCAACGGCGTTGGCGGTACCGGTGAGCTCGGTCAGGTCACGGAAGTGCCTGCCGGTCAGCGCGACGATCATGAACGCGGCACCGTCGCTGCTGGTGAAGGTTTGACCGTACTGGCCGTAGATCGAGTTCCCAAGCCGTGCGCGCTCGGTGCCGTTGATCATGACCTCGGTGAGGAAGCTGAGGTTGCCTGCCGTGGCGAGCGCGACGTTCTCCAGTGGGATGACGATGCGCTCGCCTCGGCCGGTCGCGTCGCGGTACCGCAGTGCTGCGGTGACGGCCAGCGCGACGTAGAGGGCGCACGCCACGTCCCAGGCGGGAAGGACGTGGTTGACGGGGCCAGCCAGTTCCTCGGGTCCGGTGACCAAGGGAAAGCCGACGCCGGCGTTCACCGTGTAGTCCACGCCGGTGCCACCGTCGGCACGTCCGGGGACCTCGACGTGAATCAGGTCGGGGCGCAGCTTCACCAACGTGTCGTACGAATGCCATTGGCGCCCAGCTGCATTGGTGATCAACACACCGGCGTCGGCGATGAGCCGGGTGATCAAGTCCTGGCCATCGGGGGAACGCGCGTCGATCGCCGCGGACAGCTTGCCCTTGTTGAGCCCTGCCCAGTAGATGCTGTCGCCGTCGGACGTCAGCGGCCAGCGGTGGTAGTCCGCCGCTCCGCCGACGGGATCGACGCGGATCACCTCGGCGCCCAGCTGGGCCAGCGTCATCCCCGCCAGCGGCACCGCGACGAAGCTGGAGATCTCGATGATCCGCACCCCGGACAGCGGCCGGGTGGCGTCTGTTCCGTCGGTCACGGTCAGATGAGCTCGATGGCGTCCGCGATGGAGTCCAGCACCCGGCTGGGTCGGAACGGGTACTTCTCGATGTCGGCGACGGTGGTCGACCCGGTCAGCACCAGGATCGTCTCCAGGCCGGCCTCGATGCCCGCGACGACGTCGGTGTCCATCCGGTCGCCGACCATGAACGTGTTCTCCGAATGCGCCTCGATCCGGTTGAGCGCGCTGCGGAACATCATCGGGTTCGGCTTGCCGACGAAGTAGGGCTCTCGGCCCGTGGCCTTGGTGATGAGCGCCGCGACCGACCCGGTGGCCGGTGTCGGGCCCTCCGCCGACGGCCCGGTGACGTCGGGGTTGGTGGCGATGAACCGGGCACCGGCACCGATGAGGCGGATCGCCTTCGTGATGGCCTCGAACGAGTACGTCCGGGTCTCCCCGAGCACGACGAAGTCGGGCCCGGTGTCAGTGAGCGTGTAGCCGACCTCGTGCAACGCCGTCGTCAGACCGGCTTCGCCGATGACGTAGGCCGAGCCACCGGGCAGCTGGTCGTGCAGGAATGCCGCGGTGGCCAGTGCCGAGGTCCAGATCGACGCCTCGGGCACGTCCAGCCCCGAGCGGTGCAGCCGCGCTGCCAGGTCGCGTGGGGTGAAGATCGAATTGTTGGTCAGTACCAGGAACGGGCGTTCCTTCTCGACGAGCCGCTGCAGGAATTCCGCTGCGCCGGGTAGTGCACGTTCTTCGTGGACGAGGACGCCGTCCATGTCGGTGAGCCAACTTTGCGGTGAGGATCGCACGGGTTCAGTGTCCACCCTCGCCACGCGGCCCCTCAAGGCGCGTCAGCGCACCACTGCCGGGTGCGGGGTACGCGGAGCACCGAGTGCGTCCCGGTGCGACGGCGGCTGACGTCCGTCCGCATCGGTGATTCCGTAGCGGATGCCCAACTCAGCGCCGATCAGCGTGTGGCCGCTGAGGTCGGCCAGTCCGGGGTCGCGGTACAGCGCGTCGATCAGGTGCCCGGTGAACTCGGGGGTCTCCGCATGCCGTGCGGTCTTCGCCAGCGCCCCTGGGTGGCCGTCGAACGCGGCGGTGAACTTCTCCGTCAACAGGATTCCCATCCAGATCGACGCGGTCGCCACCCCGGTGCCCGCGAAGTCGACGGCCATGTCGGCGGCCAGCTTGTCGACCCCGGCCTTCTGCGCGCCATAGGCAGGGCCGTGCATGTAGCACACCGATCCGGGTGACGACGTGAACGCGATCAGGCCACGACCGGTCGCCACCATCAGCGGCGCCGCGTGCCACGACGCGACGTACGCCGACCGCAGGCCCACGTCGAGGACGTCGGCCAACTCGAGTGGCTTGTCCCAGAACGGCTTTGGGCTGGTCAGTTCGTCGTGGATCGCCGCGGCGTTGTTGACGAGCAGGTTCAGTGCGCCGTGCTCGGCGGCAACGCGGTCGAACACCGCCGCCACCTGCGCGTCGTCTCGGTGGTCGACCTGAACCGGACTCCCGCCGTCCCCTGGGTCGGTGACCGTGCGCCCGGTCAGGTAGACGTGCCAGCCCGCGGTCCGCAATGCGGCGGCGATGCCTCGTCCCGCACCGCGGCTGGCACCCGTGACCACCGCGACGGGCGGGGTCGTTCGTTCGTCGGCCACGTCCCGACGCTACGTCTCCGGCCCGCGAGCAGTCCACTGCCCTGGGCAGGAGGCGACCGGTAGATTCAGGCCATGACCATGGGTGAGTCGGCATCGTCGCGGCAGCAGCCGCTGCTGGTGCTCGGGAAGATCACCGAGATCCTCGACGCGTTCACACTGGACCGTCCGGCGATGACGCTCGGGGAGATCCAGCAGGCGACGGGACTTCCGACGTCGACCGTGCAGCGCCTGGTCAGCAACATGGCCGCCCAGGGCCTGCTGGACAGGTCCGGCGACCAGATCCGCATCGGCGTGCGCGTCGCGTACTGGGCCGCCACGGCCACCAAGGACCTCGACGTGTTGTCGGTGGTGAATCCCGTGCTCAAGGAGATCCGCGACAAGACCGGCGAGACGGCGTGTTTCTTCAAGGTGGAGCAGGACTTCCGCGTCTGTGTGGCCATCGCCGAGACCCGTCACGCCCTCAGACGCGAGATGTACGTTGGGCACGTCATTCCCCTGCACGCCGGCTCCGCGTCACACGTGCTGCTGGCATGGAATCCCGAACTGGCCGAACACATCTTGGCAGGCCCGCTGGAATCGCTCACCGACGAAACCGTGACCAGTCCTGGCGAACAGCGCCAAGTGATCGCCCAGACCAGGGCCGACGGGTATGCGATCACCGCTGGCGAGCGCGAGGACTCGGCCTCCGGCCTGTCCGCACCGGTGTTCGACGCGGCGGGCGACGTTCTCGGCGCGGTCACCATCAGTGGTCCCACGCTGCGCATGCCACGGGAGCGCTGCGAGGAATGGGTAGACCTGCTGGTCGGCTACGCCGAGCAGATCACCCGCACCATCGGCGGTCGCCAGCCGCACTGAGTTCAATGAAACGGCCTGCCCGGCTTGGCATTCGGATTCCGAGCTGATCACTCGGGTGACGTCAGTCGGGCAGCCGAAGCTCCGGCTTCTCGACCTCTTCGATGTTGACGTCCTTGAACGTGATCACCCGGACCTGTTTCACGAAGCGCGCCGGGCGGTACATGTCCCACACCCACGCATCGGCCAGTCGGAGCTCGAAGTACACCTCGCCGTCGGAGTTGCGCGGCACCAACTCGACGCTGTTTGCGAGGTAGAAGCGTCGCTCCGTCTCCACGACGTAACTGAACTGCCCCACGATGTCCTTGTATTCGCGGTACAGCGAGAGCTCCATCTCGGTCTCGTACTTCTCGAGATCTTCGGCACTCATCGGTTCAGTGGACCTCCGGTCGGCATTCGGTACATCTTCCCTCAGGCCAGTTCGGCACGCTGCTCGGCCTCCCCATCCGGGGCCTCATTCGTCGCGATGGCCTGCTCGGCCACCACGACGGAGCGGATGTCGGCGACCGTCCGGCCTGCCACCCTGCGCACGTTGATGAACGAATATCGGTGCTCGCTACACGGTCCGCGCTCGGCCAGCGCCGCGGTGTGCGTTGGCGTGCTGTAGCCCTTGTGCAGCGCGAATCCGTACCCAGGATGTGTCTTCTCCATCTCGATCATCAAGCGGTCGCGACTCACCTTGGCCAGCACACTCGCCGCCGCGATACAGGCCGCCGCGGCGTCGCCACCGATGACCGGCAGCGACGGCACCGCCAGACCAGGCACCCGGAAGCCGTCGGACAGCACGTAACCGGGTTTCACCGGCAGCCCGGCCACCGCGCGGCGCATGCCCTCGATGTTGGCCACGTGCACGCCGCGCCGATCGACTTCGGTCGAGGGAATGTAGACCACGTGATAGGCGACCGCGTACCGCCGGATCAGGGGAAACAGCCGCTCGCGTTCCCGTTCGTTGAGCTTCTTGGAATCGTCAAGGGCCGCAAGGCTCTCCAGCCGATTGGGTCCCAGCACGCACGCCGCGACGACCAGCGGACCCGCGCACGCGCCGCGGCCCACTTCGTCGACCCCGGCTACCGGGCCCAGCCCGCCGCGATACAGCGCCGACTCGATCGTCCGCAAACCTGCAGACTTTCTGATGACGGTGCGAGGCGGCCAGGTCGCCGGCAAGTCCCAAACCTCCTACTGGGAGGTCTGCGGGTTGATTGCCGAGACGCCGCCCCACCGCCCCGGCGGCCACGCGATGAATCTGGCCTTGCCGATGACGTTCTCGACGGGGACGGTGCCCGCCATCGGGTCACCCGTGCAGTACAGCCCGTTGACGACGTCCTCCGGCCGGTTGGTGCAGTGCACGCGCGAATCGGCGGAGTGCGTGCGGTTGTCCCCCATCACCCACAGCCGGTCGGGGGGCACCGTCACCGGACCGAACTCGGGACCGAGACACTTGTAGACGTTGAGGTCGTCGACACCCATGGTCGCCAAGTCGAGGTATGGCTCGTGGAGGGGTTTGCCGTCGACCGTAAGACCGGTGTTGGCGCGGCACTCCACGGTCTGGCCGCCGACGGCGATGATGCGTTTGACGAGGTCGTTCTCGTCGGGCGGCACGAAACCCACGAACGAGAGCGCGTTCTGGATCCACCGGACGGGTGGGTTGTCCGAGCGGATCGACTTGTAGCCGACGTTCCACGCGGGCGGGCCCTTGAACACGACGACGTCGCCCGGTTCCGGCGACGTGAAGCGGTAGGAAACCTTGTCGACCATGATCCGGTCGCCGGTGCATCCCGCGCAGCCGTGCAGCGTGGGCTCCATCGACTCCGACGGGATGAGGTACGGGCGGGCCACGAACGTGAGCATCACGTAGTAGAGAACCAGCGCGATGCTCAACAGGATTGCGGCTTCGCGCACCGCGCCGCGCTTCTTCGGTGGCTCCTCGTCATCGCCGCGATCGTCGGCGTCGGACCGAAGCCTCGCGTCGTCGGACGGCTGCTCCGCCTGTTCGACGTGCTGCGCCGTGCCATCGTTCGGTTTCGCGTCGTTCGGTGTCGCGTCGTCCGCTTTGGCGTCGGCGGGTCCAGTCACGCCATCAGAGTAGTCACCGCGGTGCTTGCCGGCGCCCTGCTCGGGGTGCAACCGTCACACCCCTTCGGGTGCGGCGTATGCGCCGATCAGCGCTTTTCCTTGATCTTCGCCTTCTTGCCACGAAGCTCGCGCAGGTAGTACAGCTTGGCGCGGCGCACGTCACCGCGCGTCGCGACGTCGATGTGGTCGATGTTCGGGGAGTGCACGGGGAACGTGCGCTCGACGCCGACGCCGTAGCTCTCCTTGCGGACGGTGAAGGTCTCGCGGACGCCACCGCCCTGCCTGCGAAGCACGACGCCCTTGAACACCTGGACGCGCTCCTTGGAACCCTCGATGACCTTCACGTGCACGTTCACCGTGTCGCCAGGGCCGAAGGCCGGGATGTCGTCGCGCAGCGACGTCTGGTCGACGAAGTCCAGGGTGTTCATCGGTGACACTTCCTCATTGCTAATCGGGTAGATCTAGGCATTCTTCGTACTTCGCGGCGTCGGGCAACGTCGCGGGCGACGCGTGGCCTAGCCGAGGTCTTCGGGTGCATCTCGCGGCAGTTGGGACGGATGTCTCCCGCCGTGCGCAGACAACTGCTCAATTGTGCCAGATGAGCACCGTCGCGACGAAATCGCCGCCGCAGGGCTCGCCCGCCATCGCCGGAAACCGGGGCCGCCCTGCGGGGCAGCAACGCTTCTCAGCAGTTAGGCTAGCTCAGGGACGGCACGCCCGAACGCGTCGACGCCGACTGCGGGCACCGTCTCATTCGTCTCACTCGCCGAGGGAGGACCATGCACCGGCGGCCGCGGAAGCTGCTGATGGTCACCGTTGTTGCGGTCACCGCCATGACGGTCGCCGCTGGTTGCGAGGCCAAGGTCTACGGCACGCCGCCGGAGCCGTCCTCCGCCCCTCTCACCGTGGTCGCGCCGCTGGGCAGCATGGCACCGCTGCCCGAAGACCCGCCCGACCCTCCTGCCGCCGCCTTCGACGGGCTGGCCGAGCGTGAGCGGCAAGCCACGGCCGACGCCGCCAAGGTGGGTGCCGACATCACCGTCGCGGTGCTGGACCGCAACACCGGCCAGCTGGTGACGAACGGAGGCGGCACCGTCGCCATCGCCTCGGTGGTCAAGCTGTTCATCGCCGATGACCTGCTGCTGCAGGTGTCCAAGGGGCAAACGACGCTGTCCCCCGACGATCGTGCGGCGTTCGATCGGATGCTGAGGTCGTCTGACGACAGCGCCGCGGAGACCTTCTGGAACCGCAGCGGTGGCAGCGCCATCATCAACCGGGTCGTCGCTCGCTACGGACTGTCCTCCACCCGAGCGCCTGGCAACGGGCGCTGGTTCAACACCATCAGCTCGGTGACCGACCTGGTGCGGTACTACGACATGATGTTGGCAGGCACCGGCGGGTTGCCCCCCGAGCAGGCCAGCCTGATCCTGTCCAACCTGGCGGCGTCGACGCCGACCGCGCCCGACGGGATGGTGCCTGGCGGGGTGTACCCGCAGAGGTTCGGGATCCCGGAGGGTCTCTACGCCGAACCCGTTGCGGTGAAACAGGGTTGGATGTGCTGCATCAGCTCGGACTGGCTGCATGTCTCCACGGGAGTCATCGGGCCCAGCCGTCGCTACGTCATGGCCATCAGCTCGATGCAACCCACGAACGCCGACACTGCGCGGGCCACCATCACGCAGGCGGTCAAGACCATGTTCCCCGGCGGACGGATCTAGCTCAGAGCAGGTCGGGCCTGCGCGCCCGGGTGCGTTCCAGCGACTGCTCCCGCCGCCAGGCCGCGACCTTGGCGTGGTCGCCGGACAGCAGCACCGGGGGGACGTCGAGCCCGCGCCAGCTGGCGGGCCGGGTATAGCTGGGCCCCTCCAGCAGACCGCCCTCGTGCACCGAGTGCGAGTCCTCCCGATGCGATGCGGGATTGCCGAGGACGTCTGGCAGTAACCGCATGACGGCCTCGATCATCACCAGCGTGGCGGACTCCCCACCGGCAAGCACGTAGTCGCCGATCGACACCTCCTCGACCCGCATCCGACGCGCGGCGTCATCGGCCACCCGTTGATCGATGCCCTCGTAGCGGCCGCAGGCGAACACCAGGTGCGCTTCCTGGCTCCACCGCTGCGCGACCGACTGCGTGAACGGCACTCCTGCCGGGGTGGGTACGACGAGAAGCGTTTCCTCCGAGCAGACTTCGTCGAGCGCCTCGCCCCACACCGGCGCCTTCATCACCATGCCCGGTCCACCGCCATACGGCGAGTCATCGACCGAGTGGTGCACGTCGTGGGTCCAGCGCCGCAGATCGTGCACGACGAGTGATGCGATCCCCGAGTCGAACGCCTTGCCCGGCAACGACTGTCGCAGCGGGTCGAGGTATTCCGGGAAGATGGTGACGACGTCAATACGCACGGCCGCGCACCCTAGATCGAGTCCAGGTCCAGCAGGCCCTCGGGCGGATCGATCTCGACGAGACCGTCCTCCAGTGACACCGCGGTCACCATGGCACTCACGAACGGCACCAGGACTTCCGGGCCCTCCCCATCGGGCGGGTGGATGGACAGGATCTCGCCGGCCGCGGTGTGGAGCACCTCGGCGACCACACCGACGTCCCGACCGGCAAGGGTGCGCACGCGCAGCCCCTCCAACTGGTGGTCGTAGAACTCGTCGGGGTCCTCGATGGGCGGCAGGTCGGCCGTGTCGACGATGAACAGATTGCCGCGCAACGCATCTGCCGCGTCACGGCTGTTGACGCCATCGAGACGGACCAGCAGGCGGCCACCGTGCTCGCGCATCGATTCGACCGTGACGGTCCGCTCGGTCTTGTCCCGCGCTCTGGCGCGCAGAGCCGTGCCGGGGGCGAAGCGGTCGTACGGGTCGTCGGTGCGCACGTCGACGACGATCTCCCCGCTGACGCCGTGGGCCTTCACGATGCGCCCGACGACGAGGTCCATTTCGCTGCTCCGATTTCCGGGTCGCTGCGCTCCCGCGACCGAACCTCTACTGGTCGGTGTCGACCACGTCGACGCGGATGCCCCGGCCACCGATGCCTGCGACCAGGGTGCGCAGCGCCGTCGCGGTCCGACCGCCCCGACCGATGACCTTGCCGAGGTCGTCGGGGTGCACGTGCACCTCGACGGTACGACCGCGGCGGTTGGTCACCATGTCCACGCGGACGTCGTCAGGATTGTCGACGATCCCCCGTACCAGGTGCTCGACGGCGTCGACGACGACAGTGCTCATTCGGAAGCGGCGGCGTCAGCGGTTGGCGCCTCGGCAGGTGCCTCGGTGGTTTCGGCCTCGTCGGCCTTCTTGGCGGGCGCCTTCTTCTTCTTGGCGGTCGTCGCGTCGCCGGTGGGGGCGTCGTCGGCGGCGGCCAGCGCGGCGTTGAACAGGTCCAGCTTGGAGACCTTGGGCTCCCTCACCTTCAGCGTGCCCTCGGCACCGGGCAGGCCCTTGAACTTCTGCCAGTCACCGGTGATCTTCAGCAACGCGAGAACGGGCTCGGTGGGCTGAGCGCCGACGCCGAGCCAGTACTGCGCACGCTCCGAGTCGATCTCGATGAGGCTCGGATCTTCCTTCGGGTGGTACTTGCCGATGACCTCGATGGAGCGGCCATCACGGCGGTTGCGCGCGTCGGCGACGGCGATGCGGTACTGGGGATTGCGAATCTTGCCGAAGCGGGCGAGCTTGATCTTGACAGCCATGTTCGAACGACTTCTCCTGTGATTGCCACGTTTGCAATTCAGCGACTCGGGCGGGTTGCCCGGTCCGGTTTTGCCTTGCGTGTGTGACCGATGGGCGGCGCATCGAAGGAGAAGGATCTCGCCTCGAACCGGGGTCGCCCGTCAGACAGCCGCCAATTGTGCCAGAACACGGCCCATCGGCGGAAATCGCGTGCCCCTGCGGCCCGCGGACCGTATCGGTCAGACCATCTTGTCGAAGCACTTGGTCTCGACGCGACGGGTCATCCGCCAGCCCTCGTCGGTACGGATGAACTCGTCGTCGTACCAGAGCCCGCAGAACAGGATCTGGCCGTCGTCGTTCAGCTTCATCGGATTGAAGCAGATGATCCGGGACGAGGCGGTGTCGCCGGTGACCTTGACGTCGAAGTTGCCGATCAGGTGCGAGTAGGCCGGAAAGTTCGGCAGCACCTCCGACAGCCACTTCTTCACGTCGCCGAACGTGCCGTCGATGCCGCCCATCGCGCGATAGTCGATGTAGGCATCCGGGGTGAAGACCAGGTCGAGGTCGTCGAACCGGCGGGTGTCGATGGCCGTGGAGTAGTCGACGAGCAGCTGCTGTATTTCGAGGCGGTCGGAGATCTCTTCCAGGCTCAGCATGGCCCGATTCAACTACCCGCCCCCAGGCCTCAGGCCTGCGGCCCCTCCGACGGCGGCCAGTGCTCCCCCGGCGACACGTCACCCGGTTCGGTGTGATCGCCACGAGACAACGGCACCCACTGCTCACTGGGTGCGGGCTGCTTGGACGACGGGAAGTCGCGGAGCTTGCCCGACGGCTTGGCGTCCCACGTCGCGAACGTCAGCGGAGTGCTCAACCAACTGTCCAGCAGCAGGTAGCACGCCTCGAGCGAATCGAGGTGGCTGCGCTCCCAGCCATGGCTGCCGTCGAGTCCGAACGCGACGAGCGCCGCGCGGGTGTTGGCGCCCGCTTCGATCGCCGCTGCGGCATCGGAGCGGTAGAAGCGAAAGATGTCGCGAACGTGGTCGATGCCGCGTTCCGTGGCCAGGCGGCACAGGTTGCGAGTCAGGTGATAGTCGAACGGACCGTGCAGATCGGCCATCGGAATGGTCACGCCGTGCTCGATCGAATGCTGACCCGGCGCGCAGACGGCGTTGTCGACGGAGACCAGCTCGGCGACGTCGGGCGGCAGCCCGCTGCTGGCCCCGTGGCCGACTTCTTCGGTGATGGTCACCATGATCGTCGTGCGGTGCGGCAGCACCACCCTGTTCTCCATGACGTTCTTCGCGAGCGCGAGCGCCACGGCGACGCCCGCCTTGCCGTCGAGGTGGCGGGAGACGATGAAGCCGTCCTCGGTAAGCTCCGGGCTGGTGATGAACGCCACGAAGTCGCCCACGTTCAGCCCGAGTGCGACGAGGTCGTCGCGGGTCGAGACGTTGCGGTCGACGCGGACCTCGACGTGCTCCCAATCGGTGGGCTGCGTGTCGATCTCGTCGCCGAAGGCATGCCCAGATGCCTTGAGCGGCATGACCGTTCCGGTGATGAAGTCGTCGCTGTCGTCAGTGAAGATGCGCACCCGAGCCCCGGCGGCGAACCGCGCCGAGAAGGTGCCGACGGGGATCAGCTCGAGGCGACCGTTGTCCTTGAGCTCACGCACCATGCACCCGATGGTGTCGGCGTGAACGACGATGGCCCTGTCGATCGTCTTGGACTTGCCGGGCAGCTCGGCGGTCAGTGCGCCGCGACGGGTCAACGTGAACGGCACCCCCAATCCGTCGAAGATGCCGCCGATCAGCTGCATCACCGCATCCGTGCGTCCGGACGGACTCGGCGTCTGCAACAGAGCGAGCAGCGTGTCGACCATCCAGCTGCGGTCGTCTGCGGGCATCCGGGTGGCTGCGGTCGCCAGGTCGGTCAAGAGTTGGTCCTCCCAAGGGGTTCGGTGGGTGGTCGAGTCGGCACGAGCCTAGTGGCGCTCAATGCTGCTCGAAGGGGTCGGGTTGCCACGCCCACGGGGTGGCCGCGGTGCGCGGGAACAGGAAGTCGACGAAGGCCTGTGCGGTCGGACGCGGTTCGTGATTGGCCAGACCTGGTCGCTCGTTGGCCTCGATGAACACGTACTCGTCGCCCTCCACCGACGGCACGATGAGGTCGATGCCGGTGACGGGGATACCGATTGCGTCGGCCGCGTCGACGGCGACCTTCGCCAACAGCGGGTTGAGTTCGTCGGTCACGTCGCGGATGGTGCCGCCGGTGTGCAGGTTGGCCGTCCGACGTACGACGAGACGCTCGTTGAGCGGGAGGACGTCGTCGAGTTCGAAGCCCGCCTCGCGCACGGTGTCCTCGGTGAGGTCGTCGACCGGGATCGTCGATTCGCCGTGGGTGGCCGCCGCTCGCCGCCTGCTCTGCGCCTCGACGAGGTGACGCACGGTGTGGTCACCGCTGCCGACGACCTCGGGCGGGCGCCGGAGCGCGGCGGCGATGACCTTGCCGTTGATCACGACGACGCGCAGATCCTCCCCCTCGCAACGCTCTTCGAGCAGCACGTCGGGGCTGTGCTCGGCAGCCAGCCGGATAGCGCGGTCGAGGTCGTCGGCCTTGGTCACCCCCACGGTGATGCCCGCACCCTGCTCGCCGCGGGCTGGCTTGACCACCAGGGTGCCGACCTCGTCGAGGAAGGCGCGGTCGTCGTCGTCGAAGGTCGCCGTGCGTCCCTTAGGAACGCGGATGCCCGCCTCCGCGACCACTCGCCGTGCGACGCGCTTGTCGTCGCACCGGCTCATCGCGACGGCATTGGTGAGTTCGGACAGCGACTCACGGGTCACCACGCTGGTGCCGCCGTGCGTCAACTTGAGATAGCCGCCCTTGGCGTCGAGCACGTTCACCGCGATTCCGCGCAGGATGGCTTCGTCGGCGATGATGCGCGCGTACGGATTGAGTTGTGAGAGTTCCTCTTCCGCCTTCGCCGGGGCGAAGAGCCGCTCGTTGATGGCGTTCTTGCGCTTGATGCCGAGCACCGGCACGCGGACGAAGCCCATCCGTTCGTACAGCGCGATGGCGCCCTGATTGTCGTGCAGGACCGACAGATCCATCTGGGCGCGACCCCGCTTGACGAACTCCTCGATCAGCGACCGCACCAGCAGTCCGCCCACGCCGGGTCGCGACAGCGTCGGGTCGACCGCGAGGCACCACAGGCTGGAGCCGTTCTCGGGGTCGCCGAAGAGTTGAGCGTGGTCGATGCCGGTCACGGTGCCCACCACGGCGCCGGTCTGATCATCGGTGACGACGAGGTAGATCATGTGTTGCTGTGCCTGGCTGTTGTCCCACATCAGGTCGACGTCGGCGGGCACCATTCGGCATTGCAGATAGATGTGGTTGATCGACGCGCAGTCCTCGATCGTGGTGACGGCGCGCACGGACAGCCCCGGAACCGGTGACGGCTCGAACTCCAACGGCTTGGTCAGGTCGATCCGGTAGGTGAAGCTCGGGTCGATGAAGAACTCTTGCGGGTGCAGGGCGACGAAGACGTGCTCGGCGTCGAGGTACATGCCGATGTCGCGGCGCCCGCTGGCCTCGGCTCGCAACGCGTTGCCGAATTCCTCTGCGTCGTCGAAGGTCTGACCGAAGACCAACCGTCCCCAGCCGAGGTCCTGCACGACGCCGACGGCGGCCGGTTTGGTGTCGGCATCCGATGTCATGGTCATTTCACTCCATCGACGTGGCGGGCCAGCCAGAGTTCCAACAATCCGATCTGCCACAACGGATTTCCCCGCAGGGGCGTCAGGTTCCCGTTGGGATCGGCAAGCAGGCCGTCGACCGCGTCGGAGGCGAACAGCCCGCGGTCTCGCGCGGCCGTGCTGTGCAGCGCGTCGTTGACGAGGTCGAGATACGGCCCCGCGAGGTGCTTGAGCGCTGGCACGGGGAAGTAGCCCTTGGGCCGGTCGATGACTTCGTGCGGAATGACCCGGCGCGCGGCTTCCTTCAGAACGCCCTTGCCGTCGTAGGCCGTCTTGAGCCCTGGAGGGCAGGTGGCGGCCAACTCGACGAGCTCGTGGTCGAGGAACGGCACCCGGCCCTCCAGGCCCCAGGCCATGGTCATGTTGTCGACGCGCTTGACGGGGTCGTCGACGAGCATCACGGTGGTGTCCAGACGCAGCGCCCGATCGGTGGCGGTCGCGGCGCCAGGATGGGAGAAGTGCTCGAGCACGTAGTCCCCCGCCACGTCGGCGTCGAGACGCCACTGCGGCTGCAGAAGTCGGTTGATCGACTCGTGGTCGCGGTCGAAGAATGCCTTGCGGTAGCTCGCCAGCGCCGCGCCGGGATCGTCGTCGGCGGCGTAGGCCATCGGCGGGTACCAGTGGTAGCCGGCGAAGATCTCGTCGGCGCCCTGCCCGGACTGCACCACCTTGACGTGCTTGCTGACCTCTTCGGACAGGAGATAGAACGCGACGCAGTCGTGGCTCATCATCGGTTCGCTCATGGCGCCGATGGCGTCGGACAGCGCGGGCAGCATGCGGGCGGTGTCGATCCGGATCTGGTGGTGGTCGGTGCCGTAGTGGCGGGCGATCACGTCGGAGTACTTGAATTCGTCGCCCTCCTCGCCACCGGCGGCCTCGAAGCCGATCGAGAAGGTCTTCAAGCCGTGCTGGCCCGCTTCGGCCAACAACCCGACGATCAGGCTGGAGTCCAGCCCGCCCGACAGCAGGCAGCCCACGGGCACGTCGGCGACCAGGCGACGCTCGACGGCCGTGCGTAGCGACGCGAGAATGGCCTCCTCCCATTCGGAGTCCGACCACCCGGCGCGCTCCGCGGAACGCTCGAACAGCGGCTCCCAGTAGGTCTCCTGGGTCCTGGTGCCGTCGGGTTCGATCCGCATGATCGTGCCAGGCTCGAGCTTGCGCACCCCGCGAAGGATGGTGTGTGGGGCGGGCACCACCGAGTGGAAGCTCAAATAGTGGCTCAGCGCAACGGGATCCAGGTCGGTGTCCACGCCGCCGGCCGCCACCAACGCGGGCAGCGACGAGGCGAACCGCATGGCGCCCGTTCCGTTGCCGTCCTCGACGTCACACCAGTACAGCGGTTTGACGCCGAGCCGGTCGCGGGCCAAGACCACGCGGCCGGTGTCGCGCTCGGCCACGGCGAAGGCGAACATCCCCTTGAGGTGGTCGACGACCCGCTCGCCCCATTCGCGGTAGCCCTTGAGGATCACCTCGGTGTCGCTGTGGGAGAAGAAGCGATAACCCTTGCCCAGCAATTGCTGACGCAATTCGGGGTAGTTGTAGATGCAACCGTTGAACGCGACCGTGAGCCCGAGGTCGGGGTCGTGCATGGGCTGGTGGCCGCTGCTGGACAGGTCGATGATCGCCAACCTGCGGTGGCCGAGCGCCACCGAATGGTCAGCCCAGGCACCGCCACCGTCGGGTCCGCGCGGCACCATGCAGTCCGTCATCGCGCCGATGGCCTTGAGATCTGCTGGACGCCCTCGGGCTATTTCGCCGGCTATGCCACAAATGGTGATCGACTCCCTCGAATGGTTGGTTGGGCGGCCGCCATCGGAACGTTGCGTTCGCGCATGACGGCGTCGGCCCGGCGTTGGTTTGTAGCCGGATTACCCGGCCG
>NZ_JBEVLO010000434.1:0-22200 GCF_040509115.1 Mycobacterium sp.
CAGGTGGGGCCGCCTCCGGGAATCGAACCCGGGACCTTCTCATTACGAGTGAGACGCTCTACCGACTGAGCTAAGGCGGCACGCCGCGCGGGACACGTCCCGGCTGGGCGGAACGAGTCTACGTGAGCACCCGTCGCGCGCCCAAAACGAATCCCCGGGTCGCTCCGCTCCTGCCCGCCGGAACCAATCATCCCCGCAGCGCCTGACCCACCGTTGCGACCATGGCGTCGACGGCGAACTTCGGCTTGACGTTCACTGCCAACGCCTCGCGGCACTCAAGGACCGCCTCGATGCAGCGCAGCAGCCGATCGGGCGGCACGTGCCCCGCCATCGACGCCACCTTGTCGGCCATGTCGGGATGGTTGGCCTGGACGGCGCCCGCCCCCGCGGACACCAGGAGGGCGTCGCGGAAGTAGGTCGCCAGGTCGATGAGGGCGCGGTCCAGCGAGTCGCGAGACGTACGGGTCTGACGCGACTTCTGCCGTTTCTCAAGCTCGTTGAGCGCGCCTGCCGAACCACGCAGGGCGCCGGCCGCACCCTTGCCGGTGCCACCCGCGCCGAGGGCGGTGCGCAGCTCCTCGGTCTCGGCCTCGTTGCGATCGGCGGTCAGCGCCTTGGCCTCGGCCTCAGCGGTGGCCACCAATTCCTCCGCCGCGGCGTAGGCCCTGGCAGGCGTCGCCGCGTCGCGGGCCAGGCCGAGCGCACGTTCCCTGCGCTGCCGGGCATCCCCGTCGGTGGCCAGCCGCCGCGCGCGGCCGACGTGCCCGCCGCTGACCGAAGCCGCCCACGTGGCCTCGGCCTCCGAGATGCCGTCGGACTCGACGAGGACCTTGGCGATGGAGTCCAGCGACGGTGTCACCAACGCCACGTGCCGACAGCGGGACCGCAGCGTAATCGAGATGTCCTCGGGGTCGTTCGACGGCGCGCACAGCAGGAACACCGTCGACGGCGGCGGCTCCTCGACGGCCTTCAAGAGTGCATTGGCGGCCCGCTCACCGAGGCGGTCGGCGTCCTCGATGATCACGACCTGCCACCGGCCCGTCCCCGGCCTGCGGGCCGCGGTCTGAACGATGTCGCGCATGTCCCGCACGCTGATCGACAACCCCTCCGGGATGATCCGCCGCACGTCGCCGTGGGTGCCCGCCATCGTGGTGGTGCAGGCCCGGCACTCGCCACAGCCCGGAACGCCGTCAGAGGTGCACTGCAGGGCCGCAGCGAAGCACAGCGCGGCGATGGACCGACCCGAGCCCGGCGGTCCCGTGATGAGCCACGCATGCGTCATCACGCCGCCACCCGCCCCCCCGGCCAGCGGATTGTGAGCCGCATCACCGCGCGCGGCGCGCGCAGCGGCCACCAACTCGGCTTCGACGGCGTCCTGACCGACCAGACGCGAGAAAACACCGCTCATCGAGAGCAACCCTAGTGCTCACCTGCGACACTCCGTCCAGGCCGCTGACGTGCAGCGCCCGGCTGGCTCGCTCGGACCGATACGGTTGTCTCGTGACCACGCAGGCGATACCGATTGGGCGAATCACCGCATTCGTCCGATGGGTGGCGCGCACGCCGTGGCCGGTCTTCACCCTCGGCATGCTGCAGGCCGACATCATCGGCGCCCTGTTCGTGCTGGGCTTCCTGCGCTTCGGGCTACCGTCCGAAGACCGCATTCAGCTGCAGGACCTGCCCGCATTCAACCTGGCGATCTTCCTTGGCTATCTGTTCATCTCCTTCACCGTCGCCGCCTGGCTCAGCCTGAGACTGCTGATCCCCATCATCCGCTGGCAGCGGCGCGACTCCCTGCTGGGCGCCACCGACCCCGCCGTCACGGAACTGGCCAGGGTTCGCGCCCTGCGCATGCCCTACTACCGGTCGGTGATCAGCGTCTCCAACTGGTTCCTCGGCTCGGTGGTGTTCATCGTCGCCAGCTGGCCGGTGGCCAGTCACTCGGCACCCGTGGTCGCGGTCGCCACCGCGCTCGGCGCCACCGCAACGGCCATCATCGGCTACCTACAGTCCGAACGGGTGCTGCGGCCCGTCGCGGTCGCTGCGCTCCGCGGCGGCGTGCCGGAGGGCTTCCGCGCGCCGGGGGTGATCCAGCGCCAGGTACTCACCTGGGTGCTGTCGACCGGCGTGCCCGTCCTCGCCATCGTGCTGGCGCTGGTGGCCAGCAAGTTCGAGATCCTCACCGCGCCCGCCGAGCGGCTCAACACCCCTCTGCTGCTGCTCGCGATCGCCGCCCTGGTCATCGGCCTTGCGGGCACGGTGTTGGTCGCCATGTCGATCGCCGACCCCCTTCGCCAATTACGCTGGGCGCTTGGCGAAGTGCAGCGCGGCAACTACAACGCGCACATGCAGATCTACGACGCCAGCGAACTGGGCCTGCTGCAGGCCGGCTTCAACGACATGGTCCGCGACCTGGCCGAGCGGCAACGCCTGCGCGACCTGTTCGGCCGCTACGTCGGTGAGGACGTCGCCCGCCGGGCCCTGGAACGCGGCACCGAACTCGGCGGCCAGGAACGCGACGTGGCAGTCCTGTTCGTCGACCTCGTCGGCTCCACCCAGCTGGCCTCCACCCGGCCCGCAGCCGAGGTCGTGAGTCTGCTCAACGAGTTCTTTCGGGTCATCGTCGACACCGTCAACCGCCACGGCGGGTTCGTCAACAAGTTCCAGGGCGACGCGGCGCTGGCCATCTTCGGCGCCCCCATCGAACACCCGGACGCCTCGGGCGGAGCGCTGGCCGCATCCCGCGAACTGCACGACGGGCTCCTGGAAGTGTTGGGCCAGACCGACTTCGGCATCGGAGTTTCGGCCGGGCGCGCCATCGCCGGCCACATCGGCGCCCAGGCCCGCTTCGAGTACACCGTGATCGGAGACCCCGTCAACGAGGCCGCCCGCCTCACCGAGCTGGCCAAGCTCGAACGAGGCCACGTGCTGGCGTCGGCAATCGCAGTCAGTGGTGCGCTCGACGCCGAAGCGCTGTGCTGGGACGTCGGCGAGATCGTCGAGCTGCGCGGCAGGCTGGCCCCCACCCAATTGGCCCGACCGCTGAATCTTGCGGTGGCAAGCGATGTTCCGAGCCAGGTGCAGCGCTAAGCCTTCTTCGCGGCGGCCTTCTTGGCAGCGGCCTTCTTCGCGGGAGCCTTCTTCGCCGCGGTCTTCTTCGCAGCCGTCTTGGCGGGAGCCTTCTTCTTCACAGGGCCGCGGGCCCGGCGGTCGGCAAGCAGCTCGGAGGCTCGCGCATCGGTGATCGACATGACGTCGTCGCCCTTGCGCAGGCTCGCGTTGGTCTCACCGTCGGTGACGTACGGCCCGAAGCGACCGTCCTTGATCACCATCGGCTTCTCCGAGACCGGGTCGCTGCCGAGCTCGCGCAGCGGCGGCGTCGCCGCGCCCTGCCTACCCCGACGCTTGGGCTCGGAGTAGATCTTCAACGCCTCGTCGAGGGTGATGGTGAACATCTGCTCCTCATTGGCCAACGAGCGAGAGTCGGTGCCACGCTTCAAATATGGGCCGTAGCGCCCGTTCTGCGCGGTGATCTCCTCGTTGTTGGCGGGGTCGACGCCGACCACGCGGGGCAGCGACAGCAGCCGCAACGCATCCTCGAGCGTCACCGTCTCCAGATCCATCGACCGCAGCAGCGAACCGGTCCGCGGCTTCGGCCCGGTCGGCGGCTTCTTGCCCTTCTTCGCGGGCGCGCCATCGTCGGGATCGTCTGGTGGCGCGGGAAGCACCTCGGTGACGTACGGCCCGTACCGCCCGTCCTTGGCCACGATCTCGTGCCCGGACTCCGGATCGACGCCCAGCGAACGCCCCTCCTGCGGTGTGGAGAAAAGCTTCTCGGCCAGCTCGAGGGTGAGCTCGTCGGGGGTCAGCTCGTCCTTGAGGTTCGCGCGCTGAGGGGTCGGCTCGCCGTCATCGCCGGTGACCATGCGTTCCAGGTACGGGCCGTTGCGACCGACGCGGACGTTGATCGTCCGCCCCTGGTCGTCCTCGAACAGCTTGATGGAGTTGACTTCTCGCGCATCGATCTCTTCGAGGTTGCCGCCGACGAGCTTCTTGAGACCGCCCGCGCGGGCGATCGAACCGTCGACGCCGTGCTCGCCGCCGAAGTAGAAGTTGTTGAGCCAGTTGGTCCTTCGCTCGTTGCCCGAGGCGATCTCGTCGAGCTCGTCCTCCATGGCCGCGGTGAAGTCGTAGTCGACGAGGCGGCCGAAGTGCTGCTCGAGGAGTCCGATGACGGCGAACGCCACCCACGACGGGACCAGCGCGCTGCCCTTCTTGTGGACGTAGCCACGATCCTGAATCGTCTTGATGATCGACGAGTACGTCGACGGTCGTCCGATCCCCAACTCTTCGAGCGACTTGATCAACGACGCCTCGGTGTAGCGCGCGGGCGGGCTGGTGGTGTGCCCGTCGGCGGTCAGATCGGAGGCGTCGACCCGCTGTCCCTGGGTCAGGTTCGGCAGCCGGCTCTCGGCGTCGTCGGCCTCGCCGCCGGCCTGCTCGTCGAGACTCTCGACGTAGGCCTTCAGGAAGCCGGCGAAGGTGATCGTGCGGCCGCTGGAGTTGAACACGACCTGCTCGCCGGACGTCGCCGCTCCCGCGATGCGCAGACTCAGCGTGGTACCGCGCGCGTCGGCCATCTGCGAGGCCACCGTGCGCTGCCAGATCAGCTCGTAGAGCCGGAACTCGTCGTTGTCCAACGCCGAGTGCAGCTGGCCAGGCGTCTGGAACACGTCACCCGACGGCCTGATGGCCTCGTGCGCCTCCTGGGCGTTCTTGACCTTGCGGGTGTACTGGCGGGCCGTCGGATGGACGTACTCCTCGCCATAGAGCTGCCTGGCCTGGTTGCGGGCCGCATTGATCGCCGTCTCGGACAGCGTCGTCGAGTCGGTACGCATATAGGTGATGTAGCCGTTCTCGTACAGGCGCTGCGCGATGCTCATCGTGCGCTCCGACGAGAACCGCAGCTTGCGACCCGCCTCCTGCTGCAGCGTCGAGGTCATGAACGGCGCATACGGACGGCGCGTGTACGGCTTCTGCTCCACCGACGCCACGCTGAGCTGGGCGCCCCGCAGTCCTGAGGCAAGTCCGCTCGCGGCCGCTTCGTCGAGAACCAGGACCTCGTCGGGCTTGCGCACTGCGCCGAGCGAATCGAAGTCACGGCCGCTCGCCACCCGCCTGCCGTCGACGGTGCTGAGCTTGGCCGTGAACTTGGGCGGCGAGGCCTGCGGGTCCGACACGCTGGCGTCGAGCTCGGCGGTGACGTCCCAGTAGCCGGCGCTGCGGAACGCCATGCGTTCGCGCTCCCGTTGCACGATGATCCTGGTCGCCACCGACTGCACGCGGCCAGCCGACAGCTTCGGCGCGACCTTCTTCCACAGCACGGGGCTGACTTCGTAGCCGTAGAGACGGTCGAGGATGCGGCGGGTCTCCTGCGCGTCGACGAGATCGATGTCGAGGTCACGCGGGTCGTTCGCGGCCGCCTGGATCGCGGCCTCGGTGATCTCGTGGAACACCATCCGCTTGACGGGGATTTGCGGCTTGAGCGTCTCCAGCAGGTGCCACGCGATGGCCTCGCCCTCGCGGTCACCGTCCGTCGCCAGATACAGCTCGTCGACGTCCTTGAGCAGCGCCTTGAGCTCGGAGACGGTGCTCTTCTTCTCGGGGCTGATGATGTAGAGCGGCTCGAAGTCGGCGTCGACGTTCACGCCGAGGCGGGCCCACGGCTCGGACTTGTACTTCGCGGGCACGTCGGCCGCGGCCCTCGGCAGGTCGCGGATGTGTCCACGCGACGACTCGACGATGTAGCTGGAGCCCAGGTAGCCCGCGATTTTGCGCGCCTTGGTGGGCGACTCGACTATGACGAGTCGCCGAATTCGACCGTTGCCGCTGCCACCGTCCTGGTCAGCCAACTCTGTTTACGCTCCACTTCTGTGCTGCCAATCGGCGTCCGACGACCGATTCAGCGGTCTTGGGCGCCCATGGCAACTGACAATTTCGCACCCCGCGCGAGCGTACGCAAACCGGCTTCCCGAGTGGAACCGGTTAAATGCGTGGCCATTGCTCGAATGCCTCAGTATCACCCGGCGGCTCCCCCACGTTCTCTACCAGGCGCGATAGCCTCCTTCGGCCACTTATTCGCAACGCAGGACGGGCCCCGCGAGTGCCGATCAAGGTGGGTGCAATTCCAATCCGCATCATCGCCGACGCGAGTGCGGAATGCGTGTCCGGCGCGTGCGGATCCAATCCCAACAGGTATCGGTCGGCTTCCGGGCTCCCCGCCGCCAGGGTCCATGCCCGCAACTCCCGCGGACCGGGCAACCACTGCGGCGGCACCGTCTTGACCGCGCCACGCGTCCAACTCGCCGCGATGCCCGTCAACCGGGGGTCGGGCGCGGTCCGAACCAGGGGGGTGTTCTCGTCGGTGTGCCCGATCTCGGGCTGCAGACCGGCCTCGGCGATCATCTCGGCCAGTGCCTCCGCGCGCCACACCCGGTCGACCACGACCGACAGCCGCGCCGCCCGCCCAGCGCCACTGCCGACCACGACCACCTGACCCGGCGCAGCCAGGATCCCGGTCAGGTCGGCGACCGCGGGCGGCACCGACTCAGCCGAGAAGAAGGACAGCTGGCTCACCAATCCGACACTAGGCCAGCCAGGCATCCCGAACGTGACACCGTGCCGCACGTCCCAGGGTTGAAGTTCCCTGCGCTCGCGGCTACGACGCTGCCTGGCCGCCCGTCAGCGGACGACGCCGGGGTGATCGGTGGGAGCCTCCGGCCCAAGCCCCGGGCTCAAACCACGCGGACGCTCACCGCTTGCGGTCCCTTGGGGCTTTGCTCGATCTCGAACTCGACCTTCTGCTTCTCTTCCAAGGTGCGGAACCCGTTGGACTGAATCTGCTTGTAGTGGACGAATACATCACCCGAGCCGTTCTCCTGCTCGATGAATCCGAAACCCTTCTCCGGGTTGAACCACTTCACCGTTCCCTGAGGCATTTCTGCGTGTTCCTTCTATATCTCCTCGGGTGCGGCCCACCGACTTCCGGTGATTCCGGGCCCGTTCCGATCGACCGCAAACGACGTTCCCCGCGAGTGCAGACACACGAGCGCAGGAGCTGCGACCAGGCATAGTCAATCATGTAGAACGGCCCCGCGACAGAGTCGCCGCGATCGCTGTAATCGACAATTAACGCAGTGCTGAACGCCTGCTCTTCGCGCGGCGCCTGCGCCCGATACCGGGAGGATGGACAGTGTCTGAAGCGGTGCCCGGCCGGTCATCCGACTTCGGTCGCGAGCTGCTCGCCTGCGCCGTCGACGGCACCGATCCCGACGAGCACCCCCTGCGCCACGTCTCGGACCTGGCATCCCGGCAGGCCCGGCAGGCGGCGTGGCCGTCGTGGGCCGATCCCGACGTCGTGCGCGCCTTCACCGACCGCGGCATCACCGCGCCGTGGTCCCATCAGGTCGCCGCCGCCGACCTCGCCCACTCGGGGCGCCACGTCGTGCTCAGCACTGGCACCGCGTCAGGCAAGTCGCTGGCCTACCAGCTGCCGATCCTGTCGACGATGGCGTCGGATCGGCGCGCACGGGCGCTATATCTCTCGCCGACGAAGGCACTCGGTCACGATCAGCTCCGCGCCGCCCAATCGCTGGTGGGCGCCGTCGAGCGGCTCTCCGACGTCGCCCCTGGTCCCTATGACGGCGACAGCTCACAGGACGCGCGCAGATTCGCCCGCGAGAACTCGCGGTGGATCTTCTCCAATCCCGACATGATCCACCTGTCGATGCTGCGCAACCACGCGCGCTGGGCGGTGTTCCTTCGGAATCTGAAGTTCGTCGTCGTCGACGAATGCCACTACTACCGCGGCATGTTCGGTTCCAACGTCGCGATGGTGCTGCGCCGCCTGGTCCGGCTGTGCGAGCGCTACGCGCCGGGCGGCGGGACCGGTCCGACCGTGATCTTCGCAAGTGCGACGACGTCGGCTCCCGGGGCGACGGCGTCGGAGTTGCTGGGGCACACCGTGACCGAGGTGACCGACGACGGCTCGCCGCAGGGCGGCCGCACGGTGGCTCTGTGGGAACCGGCGCTGCGCGACGACGTCGTTGGAGAGAACGGCGCTCCGGTGCGGCGGTCGGCGGGGGCGGAAGCCGCGCGGGTGATGGCCGACCTGATGACAGAAGGCGCCAGAACGCTGACGTTCGTCCGGTCCCGGCGCGGTGCCGAGCTCACGGCACTCGGGGCGCGCGCCCGACTGGAAACCGTCGCGCCCGAGCTCGTCGACCTCGTCGCGTCCTACCGCGCCGGGTACCTCGCCGAGGACCGGCGGGCACTCGAGCGTGCCCTGACCGACGGCGAGCTCCGCGGACTCGCCACCACCAACGCGTTGGAGTTGGGGGTCGACATCGCAGGCCTGGACGCGGTGGTGTTGGCGGGATTCCCAGGCACGGTCACCTCGTTCTGGCAGCAGGCCGGGCGCGCGGGTCGACGCGGGCAGAGCGCACTGATCGTGCTGATCGCCCGCGACGACCCGCTCGACACCTTCCTGGTGCACCACCCGGCCGCGCTGCTCGACAAGCCGATCGAACGCGTCGTCATCGATCCGACCAACCCGTACGTCCTTGGCCCGCAGTTGCTTTGCGCTGCCGCCGAGCTGCCACTGACCGACGCCGAGGTGCGGGTATGGAACGCCGAGACGGTGGCCAAGGCGCTCGTCGACGACGGCCTGCTGCGGCGTCGCCCATCCGGCTACTTCCCCACGCCCGGTGTGGATCCCCATCCCGCCGTCGACATCCGGGGCTCCTCCGGTGGCCAGATCGCGATCCTGGAGACCGGCACGGGTCGGATGCTCGGCAGTACCGGCGCTGGCCAGGCTCCTTCGTCGGTGCATCCCGGGGCCGTGTACCTGCATCAGGGTGAGAGCTACGTCGTCGACTCACTCGACTTCGAGGAGGGCATTGCCTTCGTCCGGCCGGACGACCCCGGCTATTCGACCTCGGCCAGGGAGCTCACCGACATCACGGTCACCGGCCAGGGTGAGCGGCGAACTTTCGGGCAGGTGACCGTCGGCGTGGTGCCAGTTTCGGTGAGCCACACGGTGATCGGCTATCTGCGCCGCAGACTCAATGGCGAGGTGATCGACTTCGTCGAACTCGACATGCCGACCCAAACCCTGGAGACGGTGGCGGTGATGTGCGTCTTCGAGCCCGAGGTGTTGCAGGACAACGGAATCGACGACGTCCGCGTCCCCGGCTCGCTGCACGCCGCCGAGCACGCGGCCATCGGCTTGCTGCCGCTGGTCGCCAGCTGCGATCGGGGTGACATCGGCGGCGTGTCCACGGCCGTCGGCCCGGAGACGGGCACGCCGACGATCTTCGTCTACGACGGCCATCCCGGCGGCGCAGGTTTCGCCGATCGGGGCTTCCGTCAGCTGAGCACCTGGTGGGGCGCGACGGCGGCGGCGATCGAGGCATGCGAATGTCCGATGGGATGTCCGTCGTGCGTCCAGTCGCCCAAGTGCGGCAACGGCAACGATCCGCTGGACAAGGCCGGGGCGGTGCGGGTGCTGCGACTGGTGCTCGGCGAGTTGGCGAGACACGGAGCGTGACGGCAAACGGTCGCACGACGCGATCCGTTGCCAGATCCGGTCGCCCGCGGCACGGTCGCAGAATGCCTCTGAGCATGGGCGTCGCACCTCGCCGGTCCCCCTACGGCAGTTCAAGATCACGCCGATAGCCCAGCTCACGACTAATTTCGTCGCACCGGACGCTCCGTCAGCCGACGGTAGGATGCAGCCATGACACCCGACTGGCTCCTCGTGGAGACCCTCGGTGCCGAACCCGCCGTCGTCGCGCACGGCCTGCAAACCCACAATCTCGTCCCCATCAGCGCTTTCCTGGGCCGCAACCCCAATCTGATGGCGATCCAGACCGCGATCGGCGAGACCGTGCACGCGGGGAAGGCGCTGAGCAGCCTCACCCCGAAGCACGACCGCGTGATTCGCACCGAGGTGGTGCAGATGACCGACGGGCGCATTCACGGCGTGCACGTCTGGATCGGCCCGCTGGACGCGGACCCGCCGGAGCGCCAGGTGCCAGGGCCGTTGAAGTGGGACCTCACCAACGGGGTTGCCACGGACACGCCGGAGTCGCTGTTGAACAGCGGTCGCGATCCCGCCGCCGAAAGGACGCATGGCCGCGCGTTCGCCGAGGACCTTCCGACCCGCGACCTACACCCCGACGAGGCCAAGGTTCTCGCCGTCGCCATCAAACCGGAGGCGGGTCGCACCTTCTGCAGCACGTGGGACATCGCCGACCATCGGGGCAAGCCCATCACCGTCGGGTTCGTCGCCCGCGTGCTCGTCGAGCCCGACGACAGTGGGCACGACGCACTGATCTGCCGGGCCATGAACTGGCGGAGCGTCCGGGACGAATCGACGCCGCCTAACGACCTGGGCCAACGGATCATCAACGGGCTGGCCCAGCCTGGCGTGCATCGGGCACTGGTCGACCTGCAGACGTGGACGCTGTTGAAGTGGCTCGACGAGCCGTGCCCGTTCTACGACTGGCATGCCACGGCCGATGGCGACTCACTGGTGCATCCCGACGACGGGCCCGAAATGGCATCCATGACAATCGACTTCGACTCGGGGGAGGCGTCGGGGGTACTGCGCCTGCGGGCGGTCGACGGCGGCTGGACACCGATTCACGTCACCGTGCGCCGCGTCGAGATCGGCGACGATCTCTACGCAGGACTGCTGTCCTTGCGGCTACCCACCGACGACGAGTTGGTCCACCTGCCGCGCGAGGCGGTCGCACGTTCCGAGAGGGCAGCGCGCACGTAGGCGGGGCGGCCGGTCGGACCGCGGCTGGCCGGTCGGACCGCGGCTGGCCTCACCTCACCCCCCTTCTGCGGGCCCGGCTCGCGCGGCACCCCGAGCCACCTGAATTCCCCATCGCCCCAACGAGATTGGCACGTCCACGGCCACCACCACGTCGAGGTCTTCAAGCGTGCACTCGGCGACGGTGGCCTTCATCGCCTCTGCTACCGAGGAAGCCGAATCGCAGGCCGTTTGCCGACCAGCCGCCACGCTCCCCGCCGCGGCCAGTGCGGCGAGGTCGGCGGCGGCTTGCGCCCGATGCCTGGCGACCAGGGCCGAACCGACGGCCGCTCCGACCGCCGTCATCATGACGAGCACGGTCAGCATCGCCGCTGCCACGATGCTGGCCGAGCCGCGCTCAGACACCGGGCTCCATCATCGCCACCGACTCCGCCGCGACGGTCAGACCGGGCATCATGGTGGCGGCGCTGACCCGCGCCACCACGAACGGACCGTCGCGACTCAAGTCCAACACCGCACCGGCCGGCCCCACTCGGCGAGCCGCGTCCGACGCGGCACCCTGGTCACCGCGCGCCGCCAGTCGCGCCGCCTCGCGCGACGAGTCGACGCAGCGCACCTGCATTCCGACCGCGCTCAGTCCGCCCGCGCACAGCACCAGCACGACGGCGAGCGACGCGACGGCGAACGCCGCCTCGACCGTGACGCTGCCCGAGTCCGAGCGGAAGCCGGTGCGCCTGCTCGCCCGAGTCACACGTTCGTGTTGAGCGCCCTGCTGATGATGTTGGTGAGCGCGCTGACGATCGAGTCGCCCGTGACCACGGTGTAGAGGATGGCTCCGAAGGCCGCTGCCGCGACGGTCCCGATGGCATACTCCACCGTCGACATGCCCGATTCGTCGGTGACCACCACCGTCAACCGCGCCTGCGCTCGGCGAAGGAGCCGCTCCGCCATCCCATCGCCATCGCCATCGCCATGGCCCACGCCGCTCACTTTTCCGCGGCTCGCTTTCCCGCTGCCCTCTTGCCAGCTGCTCACTGCCCCGCCCTTCGTCATCGCCGTTCCCCGTTCTCTCCGCGCCCGCAGCCAACCCACGGGCAAACCCGAATGCGTTCACCACACCCCCGACCGCAAAACGTCGCCTGCCAAACCCACGACCACGGGCACCAGGCCCAGACAGACGAACGCGGGCAGGTAGCACAGCCCGAGCGGGCCTGCGATGAGGACCGACGCGCGTTCGGCGGCACCCTTCGCCGCGTCGGCCGCGTCTTGTCTGGACTGGTCGGCGAGTTCGCGGACCGCTTGCGCCAGTGCGGTACCCGACGCGGCGGATCGCCTGGCCAGTCGGCACAGGGTCTCGACGTGGTCGTCGTGCGCGTCCGCAGGGTGCGACCACGCCGTTTCCGCATCCGCGCCCAACGCCAACAACTGCCCGGCGCGTTCGAGGACGACGGCCAGTGACCTGGGTGCCGTCGGCGCGGTGGCACACGCGGCACTCGCCACCGCCATCCCCGACGACAGGCACGCACCGAACACGTCGAGCGCCGACGCGACGGCCAGCGGATCGTCGGACCCGTCGCGGCCCTTGTCGATCGCTGCCGCACCCGGTTGCGCACGCCTCGGCAGACGCCTGTCCGATCGCTGCCCGGATACGAGCAGCGCCATCGCGAGAAGCACCGCCGACCAGATCATTTCAGCACCCCAGCGACTATTCGATCGGACCAGCAGAGGCCGGCGCAGGCCAGCGCGACGCCAATGAGCAAGAGCCAGCCACCGACGCGGTCGAACAACAAGAACCGCACCGGGTCGGCACCGATGAGGTGCCCCATCCCCACCCCGAGGATCGGGAGTCCAGCGAGTATCGCCGCGGTGGCGCGCGCACCCGCCGTGGCCGCCATGACGCGCGACGCGAACCGCTCCCGCTCCACGATGTCGTTCTGCGCCGTCCGCATCAGGGCGACGATCGCCAGGCCCTGTGTCTGCGCCAGCCTCCAGTACACCGACAGGCGCTCCCAGTGGCCGGGCAGCCCGGACTGTCTCGCCACCGCGAGCAAACCCGCGGCGACGTCCGCGCCCAGTCGCGCGCGGGCCGCGACCGCCCGCAGCGCGAGCGCGGTGGGGCCGTCGACCTCGGCCGCGGCGGTCTCGAACGCGACGACGGGATGGACCCCCACCCGCAGCTCGCCCACCAGCACGCCCAGCGCCCCCTGCAGCGCGACCGCCTCGGCGTCCCGGCGAGCCCGCGCAGCGGCGCCTCGGCGTCGAGTGACGGCTGCCGCCAAGACGATTGCGCCAGCGGCGACCGCTGTCGGCGGCGCAACCAGACTCAGCGCTCCCACCCCGACGGCGATCGTCACCACCAGCCGGCCAGCCGGCCGAGAAGGCCGATGCAAGCCCAGTCGACGCGTTGGCGGACCAGGTGCGACGAGCAGCGCCGCGGCGAGCGCGAGCGCCGCGACGCTCACGGCCGCCCCCTGGCGGCCAGCAGCGTCCGCAACGAGGTGATGCCGGAGTCGCACCCGCGATCCGCCCGCCACGCACTGATGGCCGCCACCATCCCGTCGCCGCCGCGGTGCAGAACCGCGATCTCCTCGAGCCTGCGCCTGCCCGTGACGTCCCTGCCGACGTGCAGAACCACGTGCACCGCCGCTGCGAGCTGGCTGTGCAACGCGGCCCGATCCAGGCCGCCGAGCGCTGCGAGCGCCTCCAGCCGGGCGGGCACTTCGGCGGGGCTGTTGGCGTGCACCGTGCCAGCGCCGCCGTCGTGTCCGGTATTCAGCGCGGCGAGCAGATCGACTACCTCGCCGCCGCGCACCTCCCCGACGACGATGCGGTCGGGGCGCATTCGCAGAGCCTGGCGCACCAGGTCGCGGACCGTGACCGCGCCGGCCCCTTCCACGTTGGCGTAGCGGGCTACCAGGTTGACCAGATGCGGATGGTCGGGGGCCAACTCGGGCGCATCCTCGACGCACACGATCCGCTCGTCGACCCCGACGGCGCCGAGGGCCGCCGAGAGAAGGGTGGTCTTGCCTGCACCGGTGCCGCCGGAAACGAGGAACGCCATTCTGGCCGCGATGACGTCGCGGACCAGCGGTACGGCGTCCTTCGCGATCGCACCCGACCGTGCCAACGCGGCGAGGTCCTGGGTGGCGGGGCGCAGCACGCGCAGGGACAGGCAGGTGCCCGCCGGTGCAATCGGTGGGAGTACGGCGTGGAGTCTGACGGTGAATCCACCGTCGCCCAGCCCGGTGAGCTGCCCGTCGACCCACGGCTGCGCCTCGTCGAGCCTGCGGCCCGCCGCGAGCGCCAACCGCTGTGCCAGCCTGCGGACCGCGGCTTCGTCGGCGAAGCGGACGGCGCTGCGCCGAAGGCCCCTTCCGTCGTCCACCCACACCGCATCCGGCGCCGAGACCAATACGTCAGTGGTTCCCTCGGCGCACAGCAGCGGCTCGAGAATCCCCGCCCCTGTCAGTTCGGTCTGCAGCAGGTGCAGGTTGGCCAGAACGTCTGCGTCCCCAAGCACTCCGGAGGATTCCGCGCGTATCGCTGCCGCGACCACGTTGGGCCGAAGCGGCGCTGACTCTGCGGCGAGTCGTTCCCTGACCCGCTCGACGAGTGAGGAACTCACGCCGCCTCCCGCTCCCGCGCGGGGGCAGGTTGGGCGTGCAGCACCCCGAGGACGCGCCGCGCCGCAGCCGCCAGCGGTGACCGGCGGCGTGGGCGAAGGCCGTGGCGCTCGAGTTCGGCCGCCAATCCGGGCTGCGGTCGCATCGCAGCAAGCACCGGCAGGCCGGTGAGGCGCGCGACGTCGGCCGAGCGGAGTCCGCCTGGCGCGGGTCCCCGCACCACGAGGCCCACGTTCGGGTTGGTGTCGACGAGCCATTGCGTCATCGCGGCGGTGGACGCGCACGACCGCACGTCGGCCGGCGTGACGAGCGCGACCAGATCCGCGAGGTCCAGCGCGGCCTCCACTGCGGCGGTCACGCGTCGCGGAAGGTCGCAGACGATGGTGGCCCCACCCCGGCGGCCGCCGTCGATCACCGCATCGAGCGCGCGGGGATCGACGTCGCCCCCGGCGCGTCCGGCGGACAGCACGGCGATGCCGTGGCGGGACGGCAGCGCCGCACTGAGTGCCTCGTAACCGACTCGGCCCGTCCCCAACGTCACATCAGGCCAGCGAAGCCCCGGACTGCCCTCGGCACCAAGGGTCAGGTCGATCCCTCCGCTCCACGGATCGACGTCCAGGAGCAGCGCACCGGTCGCGACGTGGGCGAGCGAAGTTGCGAACACCGATGCCCCTGCGCCGCCACGCCCACCGATCACGGCGATGACGGACCCTGGCCGATCGACGTCCGGACGCCGTTGGGTGGCATCGGACAGCTCGGCGACGAGCTGGGACTCCTCGTCCGGCAGCGTTAGAACACGTTGTGCACCAACGGCTATCACGGACTGCCACTCGCCGTCGTCCGGTGCCGTGCGGCCGATGACGAGCACGCGGTCCCGGCGCGGCAGGTCGAGGCGGGCGCAGCGGCGGGCCCCGTCGAGGTCGAGGACGACGGCAGACGCACTGGTCCAGACCTTGCGGCTGGACGGCTCGCCCGCGTGAACGACGTGCACGCCCGCCGCGGCGGCGACCCGGTCGACGTCCCGGCGCAACACCGGATTGGCGACCAGGCACAGAATGCCGGTGTCGTTGCGCACTCGAGGCGCGGTGGGGGGCTTGCTGGTGCTCACCCCGCCACTGTGGGGCGCGGGTCCGACGCGGCGCCATGCCCCCGGCGGAATCTGTGGATGAACCCGCGTCTGTGGATGGCCCAAACCGCGCTGGATAGCCCAATTGGCCTATACCACCTGCGCAAACACTGGAAATCCCCGTGCCGCAAATCTGGCAAATGAGTTTTTGACTTACCCGGAAAAAGGGACGACCCCCGCCAGGGGGGAGGAGGCGGAGGTCGTCGTGTATCAGCCCCGGGGGGTCGGGCTGATCCACACCCGGCATAAGCCGAGTAATGATCACTATACACATGTCAATGCGCGGCAGCGCAAGTCATGAGATCCCGCCGAGTCGGGGCCGAAATCACACGGTGACCAGGAATATTACAGCCCAAGACAGGTGACGCAGACTGCCACTTCTCCGGCGTCGGGAGACTCGCCCGAAACACGCGACGCATATGCTGGAATCCGTGACCGCATCCGGTTCGGACTCCGCCGACGCGACCGAGGCACCTGCGTGGCCCCCGACCGATCCGCCGATTCGCACGGCTGCGTTCTTCGATCTCGACAAGACGGTGATTGCGAAGTCAAGCACTCTGGCGTTCAGCAAACCCTTCTTCAACGAAGGACTGATTAACCGCCAGGCGGTGCTCAAGTCGACCTACGCGCAGTTCCTGTTCCTCATGTCGGGCGCCGACCACGAGCAGATGGACCGGATGCGCTCGTACATCACCAATATGTGCACCGGGTGGAACGTCGAGCAGGTGAAGTCGATCGTCGGCGAGACACTGCATGACATCGTCGACCCCCTCGTCTTCGTCGAAGCCGCCAATCTCATTGCCGACCACAAACTCTGCGGGCGCGACGTCGTCGTCGTGTCGGCGTCCGGCGAGGAGATCGTCGCTCCCATCGCCCGCGCCCTCGGCGCCACCCACGCGATGGCCACCAGGATGGTCGTCGAAGACGGCAAGTACACCGGCGACGTCGCCTTCTACTGCTACGGCGAAGGCAAGGTCGAGGCGATTCGGGAACTCGCCGCCCGCGAGGGATATTCACTCGACCACTGCTATGCCTACTCGGACTCCATCACCGACCTGCCGATGCTCGAGGCGGTCGGCCACCCCGCGGTCGTCAATCCCGATCGCGCCCTGCGCAAGGAGGCGTCGACCCGCGACTGGCCGGTGCTCGTGTTCTCCAGGGCCGTGTCGCTGAGGGACCGCATCGGCGCGCCATCCGGGGCGGCCGTCGCCACGTCGGTCGCGGTCGGCGCGAGTGCGCTGGCGGCTGGCGCTCTGACCTACTCCCTGTTGCGTCGCTACCTGTTCTGACCCGTCGACACCACCACGCGCACCGGATTGCTGGCGACCGTTAGTAACGATCCGACGACTTGGCCGGATTGACACTTGATGTGACCGCGGTCACGGAGTACAAAGGAGTCACGGAAGCCGAGCAAGGCCAAGGTCGGACCAGAAGAGAAGGTCCGCCCTCCCGAGTGAGGCATCCCAGCACGGAACCCGGCACCCACGCGGAGCACACACCGCGATAATGGTAAAAGTGTTGCGGGCCTGCGTAATTGGGAATAGCGGACGCCAAGCACCGACCCCTTGGGTGGGGTCAGCAGCCGTAGCGCACTCCAAGAACGCCGAGGCCACCCACGCAGCCCACAAAGCACGCTTGGTAACCGGAGCTCCGTGCTAGCGGGCGGCGAGCCGATTCAATCGGAGCGTCGCCCGCTTCATTTGCTAGACGGTCACTTCCCCGCCGCCTCGGCAATCGTCAGCGCCTCCCGCGCGCCAGCCACCATCGCGCGACTGCCGTTGACGAACCATGCCGCAAGCCCGTCGGGCGTACCCGACTCGAATCCGCGCGCGGCGGCACGGTAGTCACCCGACTGGCGCATCCAGAACATCTCCGGCACCCCAAGACCGTGGGTGTCCAGACCGCTGGCGATCGTCGCCAACCTCGAGACCCCGCGCGCCACCACTCCGTCGGCCACTCCGAAGGGTGCCAACGTCAGCAGCTCGCCGTGCACGACCCCGGCCACCACCAGGGCAGGAACGCGGGTGGTCGTCACGACGTCCGCCAACAGCTCGAGCCGACGCCCCACACCCGGCGCGTCACGTGGCCGGCCCAGCCGGTCGTCGGCGGCCAGATCGGCGGCGGCCAGGGCGTGAAGCCGGGCGATCGCCTGCAGCGGGGCCCGCTTCCACACCCCGACCAGCGACGTGGCTCCGCCCTCGAGAGCCTCGGCGACGCGAAGCGCACCTGCCAGCACGGGGTCGGCATCTTCGTCGGCACTGATCGAGAGCGACCCGCCGTCCAAGACGGACGACGCCCGCGCCGCGCGCATCGCTGCCTCGGCAGCGGTCGCGGGCCAGCCCCGCCGGTTCGTGCGATGACGGTGCGCCTTCGCCAATGCCTCACGGGCCTCGTCGGCGGCTTCGGCCACCCCGGGGAGTTCCGCCAAGGGGGCGAGCGGGTCGGTCGGGGCAGCCACGACAGGACACGCTAGTCGACCGTTGGACCCGCCTACCCGCTCGTTCGGCGCGCGACGGGCACCGTCCGCAGCCGTCGTTGTGACTTGCCAATGTCGAAGCGAAGGACGGTGACTACGCTCACAAGCATGTCCGATCACGACACCGACGTCCTGTCCGTTTATTCGCCGCCGCCGGGTTTCGCGGAGCAGGCCAACGCGACGGCCGAGCTCTACGACCAGGCCGAGGCCGACCGGCTGGCGTTCTGGGCCGAGCAGGCCAACCGACTGCACTGGGCGACCCCGTTCACCGAGGTCCTGGACTGGTCGCAGGCACCGGTCGCCAAATGGTTCGCCGACGGCCAGCTCAACGTGGCCTACAACTGCGTCGACCGCCACGTCGAAGCAGGCAACGGCGACCGCGTCGCCATCCACTGGGTCGGCGAACCGGTCGACGACCAACGCACCATCACCTACGCCGAGTTGAAGGACGAGGTCGCCAAGGCCGCCAACGCCCTGACCGACCTCGGCCTCGTCGCGGGCGACCGCGTCGCGATCTACATGCCGATGGTGCCCGAGGCGATCGTGGCGATGCTGGCCTGCGCCCGCCTCGGCGCCATGCACTCGGTGGTCTTCGCCGGATACTCCGCGACCGCGCTCAAGGCTCGCATCGAAGACGCCGAGGCCAAATTGGTCATCACCACCGACGGCCAATACCGCCGCGGCAAGGCCGCCTCCCTGAAGGAGGCCGTCGACGAAGCAGTCGAGGCGTCCGACTCCGTCGAGAAGGTGCTCGTCGTCAAGCGCACCGGCATCGACGTCGGGTGGACCGAGGGCCGCGACCTGTGGTGGCACGACGTCGTCGACGGCGCCTCCACCGAACACACCCCCGAAGCGTTCGACGCCGAACACCCCCTGTTCCTGCTCTACACCTCCGGCACCACCGGCAAGCCCAAGGGCATCCTGCACACCACCGGCGGCTACCTCACCCAGTCGTCGTACACCCACTTCAACGTCTTCGACGTCAAACCCGACACCGACGTCTACTGGTGCACCGCCGACATCGGCTGGGTCACCGGCCACACCTACATCGTCTACGGCCCGCTCTCCAACGGCGTCACCCAAGTCGTCTACGAGGGCACCCCGGCCTCGCCCACCGAGCACCGCCACTTCCAGATCATCGAAAAGTACGGCGTCACCATCTACTACACGGCCCCGACGCTGGTGCGCACCTTCATGAAGCTGGGCCGCCAGATCGCCGCCGAACACGACCTGTCGAGCCTGCGACTGCTCGGCTCGGTCGGCGAACCCATCAACCCCGAAGCGTGGCGCTGGTACCGCACCGTCTTCGGCGCCGACCAGACCCCCATCGTCGACACCTGGTGGCAAACCGAGACCGGCGCCATCATGATCTCCCCGCTGCCCGGGGTCACCGACACCAAGCCGGGGTCGGCCATGACCCCGCTGCCGGGCATCTCCGCGATCATCGTCGACGACGACGGCAACCAGTTGGAGCCGGGCACCGACCACGGCGAACAAGCCAGCGGCTACCTGGTGCTCGACAAGCCGTGGCCGTCGATGCTGCGCGGCATCTGGGGCGACCTCGAACGCTTCAAGGACACCTACTGGTCACGCTTCGCCGAGCAGGGCTGGTACTTCGCCGGCGACGGTGCCCGCTACGGCAAGGACGGCGAGATCTGGGTCCTCGGCCGCATCGACGACGTCATGAACATCTCCGGACACCGCATCTCCACCGCCGAGGTCGAATCCGCCCTCGTCGGACACTCCGGAGTCGCCGAAGCCGCCGTCGTCGGCGCCACCGACGAACACACCGGCCAAGCCATCTGCGCCTTCGTCATCCTCAAGGCGTCAGCTCATGGCGGCGCCGAGAACATGGTCGAAGAACTGCGCGCCGAGGTGGCCAAGGAGATCTCCCCCATCGCCCGACCCCGCGAAATCCACGTCGTCCCCGAACTCCCCAAAACCCGCAGCGGCAAGATCATGCGACGCCTCCTCCGCGACGTCGCCGAAGGCCGCGAACTCGGCGACACCTCCACCCTCCTCGACCCCAGCGTCTTCGAAGCCATCAGCGCAGCCAAATAGGTACCTCGGAACGCATGGATGACCGCGCCACCAGTCCCTGTCCGTGGGCCACGAAGGTGGGTTATGGTGGCGCCACGCATGACGTCGGTACGTCGATGCGAGGAGCGTGATGGTCGGTGGGTATATCCAGGGCGATGGGTGGGGCGTCGTTGATTGGAGCCGAAACCCGTGTGCCCGCGGCCGAACTTCGCGCCGTCCACGAACTGTTCGTGGCAGGTGAAGTCGACGCCAGCTATCTGAAGTCCATCCCGCTGCGCCGGATCGTCGCCGAGAGCTGGCAACGCAGTCTGGCCAGCCGGGTGGACCCCGATCGCGGAGGCGCGCAATCCTCCGACCTCGCCCAGAGCATCGCCAGGATGCGCGAGGCGCACCCGCTGGCATCGGCGCTCCCGGTGATCCGCCGGCTGCTCGTCGAGGACGCGGAGTCCTCCGGCGTCATGGTCGCCATCTCCGCGGCCGACGGCACCCTGCTGTGGGTCGAGGGCGACAAGACCGCCTGCCGCAAGGCCGAGGCGATGAACTTCGTCCCCGGCGCCGACTGGAGTGAACGCGGCGCAGGCACCAACGCGCCTGGCACTGCACTGGCGCTGGACGCCGAGCTGCAGATCCGCGGCAGCGAACACTTTTCCCGCATCGTTCAACCGTGGAGTTGCACGGCGGTGCCGGTGCACGATCCTGGCACCGGAGCACTGATCGGTGCGATCGACCTCACCGGCGGCCCCGAGGTCTCCTCACCGCAGACACTGGCGCTGGTGCGCGCGACGGTGGTGGCCGTCGAGAATCATCTCGCGCTGGTGCGGCTGATGGATCCGATGCCCGCCGAGACACCCGTCGCGCTGCCGCGGCTCCAGGTCCTTGGCGCCGACCGCCCGCAGTGGCACGTGACCGATGACCGCGGGCACCTGCACCGGGCCATCCTTACCGGCAGGCACGCCGACATCCTCGTCCTGCTCAGCCGCCACCCCGAGGGTCTCAGCGCCGACCACCTCGCAATGCTGCTCGACGACAAGGACCTCGACGTCGTCACCATCCGCGCCGAGATGTCCCGGCTGCGCAGGGTCATCGGCCCGGAGTTCATCTCCTCCCGGCCGTACCGGCTGATGGCCCCCATCACCAGCGACGTCGATGCAGTGTTCGACGCCCTGTCCGCGGCCGACGTCGTCGCCGCGTTCGATCTGTATCCGGGGCCGCTGCTGCCCCAGTCGGTGTCGCCCGCCATCGCCCGGTTGCGGACCGAACTCACTACCAGCCTGCGTGGCGCGGTCCTGGCGACGGGAAGCCTTCCGCTGCTGCGCCGCTGGTTGGAGTCACCGGAGGGCCGCGACGACCGTGACGGCTGGCGGCTGCTCCGCGACAGCTCCCATTCGACGTCGGTCATCCGGGCCCAGGCGCATGGCCACCTCGCAGGCCTGGACTCCGAGCTCGGTACCTGAGCCCGTCCGGTCCGGGTTGCGTGCATCCGTGCAACGGTGATGCAACCCCCCGCCGCCTACCTTGAGTGACGACCGACACATTTGTCGCCCTGGTGTAGGAGAGGAATCCATGACCGTTTACGCGCGCCCCGGTACCGAAGGCTCGTTAGTGACCTTTGAGTCCCGCTACGACAACTACATCGGCGGTGAGTGGGTGGCCCCGACCAAGGGCCTCTACTTCGAGAACCCGACGCCCGTGACCGGCAAGGTGTTCTGCGAGGTCGCTCGCTCCGACGAGTCCGACATCGACAAGGCACTGGACGCCGCGCACGCCGCCGCACCGGCCTGGGGCAAGGCCTCGCCCGCCGAGCGCGCCGGCGTCCTCAACAAGATCGCCGACCGCATCGAAGAGAACCTCGAGTCGATCGCCGTCGCCGAGTCGTGGGACAACGGCAAGCCCGTCCGCGAGACGCTGAACGCCGACATCCCGCTGGCCGTGGATCACTTCCGCTACTTCGCGGGAGCCCTTCGCGCACAAGAGGGTTCGCTGTCCCAGATCGACGAGGACACCGTCGCCTACCACTTCCACGAGCCACTCGGCGTCGTCGGCCAGATCATCCCGTGGAACTTCCCGATCCTGATGGCCGTCTGGAAGCTGGCCC
>NZ_JBEVLO010000435.1:0-32056 GCF_040509115.1 Mycobacterium sp.
AGGTCGCCACCCGCTGGGGCAACTGGGCCAAGGTGTTCTTCAACAACAAGGGCGTCGCAGCCAAGGCCACCGACGTCTGCATGAACTACCCCGCCGACGACATGTCCGTCTGGGACTGGCCCGTCGCCCGCTAACGGCTCTGGGACTGGCCCGTCGCCCGCTAACGGCCTAGTGCTGGCCCCGCCTGCGCCCCATGACGACGCTCAGCACGACCGCGCCGAGGCTCAGGACGCCGAGGATCACCGCGGCGGAGAGCAGGTAGACGTCCCGATTGCTCAGGCCGGACGACGACGACTCGTCAGACGCCAGCCGCAGCTGGTAGTCACCGGGTAGCGGCCCCTCGCCTGGACTGTCCAGACCGGGGAACTGCTGCGTCTTCTGCACCTGGAACTGCCGTTCACCGTTCGGCGTCTGGGTCCAGACCCCCCACGCCGGGGTGACCCCGTCGAGGAGCACCTTGCGACCGCCGTACTGCGGGTCGTTGCCGACGTCGACGATCCGGTTGACCCGGAACGGCTGATAGATCGCATCCGAATAGGCGACCTGGACGGGCACGTTGTTGTAGCTCTGGAAGATCGGCGGCGGAGGTGGTGGCGGCAACCCTGGCCCCGGGTAGTACCCGCCGCCGAGGAAGCTGCCCACCGCCACGTTCGCGACGGCGTTGGCGACGTTTGCCACGGCGGTAATCGGGCTGAGCACCAACGCGGTGAAGCTGTAGGCCGCGAACTGCGCCACGTCGAGCACGATCCGCGCCAGCGGCGGGATGTACGCGATGCGGGGGGCGTTCTCGTAGATGTAGACGATCCTCACCGGGTCGCGGTACGGGTTGGCCAGCACCGGTCGGTGGTAGTCGTCGTAGGAGACCCAATCCGGCCGCCACTGCCGCACGTTCTGATCCCAGGCTCCAGCTCGCTGCGCCTCAAGGGCCGGGTTCGGGGTGCGGTCGGGCGGCTGCCTGTCCAGCTTCGGCAGATTCACCAGGTTCGCCAGCTGGTCGATCTCTTCCTTCGGCGCCACGGCAGGCGTCGGCTGCTCGATGATGGCGGCGGTCTTGGCGATCTCGACGTCCTCGGCTGGCGCCACCAACGTCTGCGGTTCGAGCTTGGGAATCTCTTGCTCCTGCGCGGACGACCCCTCGGAGCTGCTGCTCGACCCCGACGAGGACTCGGAGGAGCCGGATGATTCGGAGGAGTCAGAAGACCCAGAGGACTCAGATGACCCAGAGGACTCAGAGGACCCAGTCGAGCTGCGCGCGCCCGACGATTCGGTCTCGGACGTGCTGCTGCTCGCCGAGGATTCACTGGCACCCGTGGTCTCGCTGGCGCCCGAGGTGTCACTGGCGCCCGAGCTCGTCGATGGGTCGACCGCGATCCGCGGCGACGGCGATCCCGAGGACGGGGTCCCCGACGGCGTCTCCGACGGCGTCACCGGGGCGGTGGACGTCGTCGGGCTCTTGGTCGTGGTGGTTGCGGTCTCGGACGGGGCCGGCGCGGCGCTGGTGGCCGTCACCTTTGGGGGCTCAGAGGTTTTGGCGGGCTCGGGCGGCGCCTCGCGGGTGGCAGGCGCGGGCGCGGAGCTCGAAGCCTGCGTCGGAACCTCGACCGGAGCCTGGACCGCGGGGGGCTCGACCACTGGCGGGGCCACGACGGCGGGCGGGGCCTCGACGACGGGCGGGGCCTCGACCACCGGGGGCGCCACCGCGGGTACCTCGGCGACGCTGGGCGCCGCGGCGGTGGGCTCGGCGGGCTGCTCGCGGGTCGGTGCCACCGGCTCGGGCACGATGGTCGTCGTGGCGCCGCCGGGTTCGGCGAAGGCGGGTGCCACCCCGCCGGTAAGTGCGGTCAGGGAGATCACCAACCCCGAAGCCAGAACGGCGCAAACCGTGCGCCTACGGCAAATCTCGAGGTTCGTCTGTAACGGTGCACGCATCGTGCATCCACTCCTTTGATCTCAAGGAGCGTGGTGGTATCACCCACCACGGCTGCCATGTGCAGCCATCTCCCCCAACGCTGGTCGTTCGACCAGCAGCTGCCGCGGTGCTCACTTCGTCTTCGGTGTCGTTCAGTCGATCATCGTCGATCGACGGACCGTCGCGGGACACTCATACGAGTGCAACGCTCGGGTCTTACGATCATTCATCGCGCGCACGCTGGATTCGTTACAGCCAGGATGCGGTGACGCCCTGGGTCAAACCCGCGGCCGGGCGGGCGGGATCGCCGAGAGCAGCGCGCGGGTGTACTCCTCGCGGGGCTCGGCGAACAGTTCCGCGGCGGGCCCGTATTCGACGGCCGCGCCGGCGCGCATCACCAGGACCTGATGGCTCATCTGCTGGATCACCGCCAGATCGTGGCCGATGAACAGATACGTGAGGCCCAGCTCCCGTTGCAGCTCGGCGAGCAACTCGAGGACCTTCGCCTGCACCGACACGTCCAGCGATGCGGTCGACTCGTCGAGGATCATCACCTTGGGCTCCAGCGCGATGGCCCTGGCGATGCTGATCCGCTGCCGCTGCCCACCGGACAGCTCGTGCGGATAGCGGGAGGCGAACGCCGATGGCAGCCCGACGAGGTCGAGCAGTTGGGCGACCCGCGCGTGCCTGGCGGCCTTGCCGTCGACCAGACGGTGCACTGTGAGCGGCTCGGAGACCGACGCGCCGACCGGCATCCGCGGATTCAACGACGAGAAGGGATCCTGCAGAACCAGACTCAACTGCCGGCGCACCGTCTTCTCGTCGGCCCGCCGTACGTGGAGTAGATCGGCGCCTTCAAGGGTGGCGCTACCGGCGTGAGCAGCCACCAGCCCGGTCAGGGCGGCCGCCACCGTCGACTTGCCGGACCCGGATTCCCCGACCAGCCCCAGCGTTGACCCGCGGCGGATCTGGAACGACAGGTCCTTGACCGCGTGGACGGTGGACTTTCCGACCGGTGTGCTCACCGGGAAGCGCACGTCGAGCCCGGCGACCTCGAGCAGTATCGGCTCGTCGTCGTTCGCGGCCTGCGGAGTCCGCGCGCCAAGGAGTGGGCGCGCCGCCAACAATTCTCGGGTGTAGGGCTCTTGCGGATGGTCGACCAGGTCGAGGATCGGGGCCTGCTCGACGGTCTGCCCATGGCGCAGCACCGTCACCTCGTCGGCCACCTGGCCGATCACGCCGAGGTCGTGGCTGATCCATACCACCGCGGTCCCGAAGTCGCGTTGCAGATCCCGCACCAGGTCGATGATTTGCGCCTGCGTCGTGACGTCGAGGGAGGTCGTCGGTTCGTCGGCGATGAGCAGTTCGGGGTCGCAGGCCAGGGCGATCGCGATCATCACCCGTTGCCGCTGCCCGCCCGACAGTTGGTGCGGATAGGCGTGCAGCTTGGTCTCGGGTTCGGGCAGGCCCACGGCCTCTAGCAGTTCCAGTGCCCTGGCCCTGGCCTCGCGCCTGGTCTGTGGGCGGTGCGCCTCGAGGGACTCGGTGATCTGACGCTCACACGTCAGGAGCGGGTTCAACGACGTTCCCGGGTCCTGGAACACGAACCCGATCCGGCCCCCGTGCACGCCGCGCAACACCCGTGCCGACGCCCCGACCAGCTGTACCGGATCTCTGCCGCCTGAATCATCGTGCCCCACTAGGGTGCTGGTGCCCGAGACCACCGCGCCGGGTGCGTCGAGCAAGCCCGTCGCCGCGAGCACCGTCATCGACTTGCCGGATCCCGATTCGCCGACGATACCGATCGTCTGGTCGCGCTGTACGGACAGCGACACGCCTTCGACGATGTCGCGCCTGCCGATCCGCACGCCAAGGTCGGCGACGGTCAAGACGGGTGTGGCGCTCACTGCTTCCTCCGCGCTTCGGCCATCGTGCGCTGCTTGGGATCGAGGACGTCGCGCAACCCGTCCCCGAGGAGGTTGAACCCGAGCACGATGACGAAGATCGCCGCACCTGGGAACACGGCCATCCACCAGGCGAGGGTGACGAAGCCCTGCGAGTCGAAGATCATCCGGCCCAGCGAGGGCTGCGGCGGTTGAATGCCGAGGCCGAGGAACGAGAGGGCCGCCTCCGAGAGGATCGCGAACGCCAGCGACAGCGAGGTCTGCACGATCAGCGGGCCCGCGATGTTGGGCAGCACGTGCCGGATCAGGATGTAGCCGTTCCCGGTGCCCATCGAGCGCGACACCGCCACGTACGGTTCCACTCGCACACTCAGCGTGCTGGCGCGCGCGACCCGCGCGAAGATCGGGGTGTAGACGATGCCGATGGCCAGCATCGTGGTGGTGATGCCCGGTCCGAGGATTGCGACCACTGCGAGCGCCAGCAGCAGCACCGGAAACGCGAACATGACGTCGACGATGCGCATGAAGACCGCGTCGACCCAGCCTCCCCGGTAGCCGGCGACGACGCCGATGGCCACCCCGACGACGACGGCGAACGCGACGCTGACGAGGGCGACCTGCATCGACGCCTGGATCGCCACCAGGACGCGGGACAGCACGTCGCGGCCGAGTTCGTCGGTGCCGAACCAGTGTGCACCGCTCGGCCCGCGCAGTGCGTTAGGGACGTCGACGTCGTTGATGCCATACGGCGCAATCCAATTCGCGCCGACCGCGATGACGGCCACGACGGCAAGCACGATGGCGCTGACCACGGTGACGGGATTGGCCGCCAGCAGACGCCAGGAGGCGACCCGGCCGGGCTCGTCAGCGAGGGAGTCGGTCGTCGGATCGGTCATGACAGCCGGATCCTCGGGTCGACGACGGCGTAGAGGAGGTCGACGATCAGGTTGATCGCCAGGAAGAGCACCGCGATCAGCAGGACGGCACCCTGAATGACCGGGTAGTCCCTGGCGGCCACGGAGTTGTAGACCAGACGGCCAAGACCCGGCCAGGCGAACACCACCTCGACGACGATGACGCCGCCGAGGATGGTGGCGAGCTGGATGCCGGTGATGGTCAGGATGGGCACCAAGGCGTTGCGGACGGTGTGCCGGAAGGTGACCACCCGCGGGGCCAGCCCCTTGGATCGAGCGGTGCGCACGTAACCCATGGCGGCGACCTCCAGCACCGCGGCCCTGACGTAGCGGGTGAGGATCGCGCCCGCCACCAGGCCGACGGTGAGGCCGGGCAGAATCAGATGTCTGAGCCACCCACCGGGATCCGACAGCAGCGACCGGTAGCCGGACGTGGGCAACCAACCCAGGGTCGTCGAGAACAAGGCGATGAGCAGGATGCCCATCCAGAAGTCCGGAATCGACACCCCGAATTGGCTGGTGACCCTCACGATGGCATCGCTGACCTTGCCTTCGTGCAGCGCGGACCAGATCCCTGCTGGCACGGCGATGATCAGGGCGATGACGATGCCTGCCGCGGCCAACGACACCGTCGCGGGCAACCGGTCGAGCAGGATGCCGGTCACCGGGTCGCCGTTGCGGAAGCTGACGCCGAGATCCCCTGTCAGAGCCGACCCTGCGTAGCCGAAGAACTGAGAGATGAGCGGCTGGTCGAGGCCGCTGGCCGCTCGCAGGGCGTCGTACGCCTCGGGCGTGTACCGCGTCCCCAGCGCAATGCGCACTGGGTCCCCGGGCACCAGTTGGACCAGGGCGAAGACCAAGATCAGCACGCCGACGAGCACCACCAGGGAGTAGGCGACGCGACGAGCCAGAAAGGCGGTGACGGGGTGAGTCACGAAGGCGGGCATGCTCATTGGTCACCGGACTGGGTCAAGCTCGCGGTGCGGAACCTGATGGCTCCGTCTCGGCGGGCGTCGTAACCGGAGAGGTTGGTGGTCCAGGCCTGGATGACCGACGGGTTGTAGAGGTAGAGGTAGCTGACCTGATCGGCGATGATCGTCGCCGCCTGCGCGTAATCCCGTTGCCGCGCTTGCCGGTCGACCTCGACGCGGCCGGCGTCGAGTAGGCGGTCGACGTCGGGGTTGGAGAACTTCTGGGCATTGCTGGTGCCGTCGGTGTGGTGTTGCGCGTAGTAGAAGTCGTCCGGATCGATGTTGCCGAGCCAGCCCATCATGAGCATGTCGAAGTGGCCGGAGTTTTGTTCGTCGAGCCAGGTGGCGAAGTCGACCGTGCGGATGTCCACGGTGATGCCGAGTGGGCTGAGGTTGTCGGCGATCACCTGGGCGGCGGTGATGGTCTCGGGGTACTCGCTGGTCACCAGCATGTCGAGGTGGTCGGGCGATGCGCCTGCCTCCTGCAGGAGGCTCTTGGCCTTGTCGATGTCGTAGCGGTAGGTGTCGAACGGCGTGTACCAGGGATTGCCTTCGGGGATGGCCAACTGGTTGGCCTTGGCGCTGCCGTAGCTGGTGGCTTGCACGATGGACTGGCGGTCGATGCCGTAAGCGATGGCTTGCCGCACTCGCACGTCGTTCCACGGTGCGCGCGCCTCGTTGAGCGCGAGGTACCAGTAGTCGTTGCTCGCAGTGACGGCCAGGCGGAGCGAGTCGTCGTCCTTCAGTTGCGAAATGCGTTGGGTCGGAACCGAATCGGTCCAGTCGATCTCACCGGCCTGCAGCGCGGAGAGCGCCGTCGACGGCTCGGTGATGAACTGGAAGGTGACCCCGGGGATCTTCGGGGCGCCGCCCCAGTACGTCGGGTTGGCCTTCAGCACGATCGAGTCGCCGCTCTTCTGGGAGACGAAGGAGAAGGGTCCCGTGCCGACCGGGTGGGTGGCGATCTCGCCGCCATCGACGTTGCGGCGGGACACGATCGCCATGCCCTTGAACCCGCCGAGGTTCGTCAGCAGATTCGGAGTCGGGTGCGCTACCCGGATGACGACGGTGTCCGGGCCTTGGGCGATGACGTCGGTGACCGCGCTGAATTTGTCGACGTTGGCGAGTTTCTCGTCGATGATGCGGCGGTAGGAGTACACGACGTCGTCGGCGGTGAACGGACTGCCGTCGTGGAAGGTGACCCCAGTGCGCAGATGAAAAGTCCACGTCAACTGGTCGGGCGAGGTCTCCCACGATTCGGCGAGCGCAGGTCGCATCTCGAGGTTCTCATCGGGCTCGACGAGGGTGTCGAAGACGTTCTCTAGAACCTCGAACGAGAAGTAGGCGGTGGTCTTCTGGGGATCCAGCTGGTCGGGCTCGCCTGCGATGGCGGCGATCAGGTTGCCCGATCCTTGGCCGAGGTCGACGCGTTCGCCAGGCGAGCACGACGTCGCGAACAGAATGGCGAGAACCGCGGCGATGACTGCCGCTGGTTGTCGCATCCTCGTCTCTCGTCCGCTCTTGGTGGCCCGCATGCGGGGGCCCTGGTTGCCGCTGCGGTTCGCGTCTACCCACTCGAGTCGCGTCGCACACCTCGCAGCCCGATCAATTTGGGCTGTCGGTATTTGGGCGCCCGGTGCGTGGTGATGCCCCCTAGGAGGTAGGACGAAGGGGGTGCCACCGGTAATGTCGTCGGCCCGCGACGGAGTGATCCTGAAAAGGTGCTCGCACGAGCCCGAATCATCACAGGAGTCGCGCCATGAACATCAAAAACCCTTTAACCATCGCCGTTCTCGTCGCGGCAGCCGTCGCCGCAGCGCCAGTTGCCGTCGCCCAAGCCGCCCCGAATTGCGGCGGAACCGGCCCAGGCACCGAGTGTGTGACACCGGGAAACGCCGAGTTGAATGATGCCTTGCCACCCACCTTCCTCCCGCAGTATCCGGAGTTCTCGCTATTCGGCTTCGGTCGCGGGCACGGCGGCTTTCACCGGTGAGTGAGCGGCGGCCCCTGCCTCGGCCGAATTCACCGTGCCGTTGGTGGGTGCGCCGTTAGTGGTTGTCGAGGAACGCAATCACCGCCCGGACACGTCGGTTGTCGTCGTGCGCCTCGGGGAGATTCAGTTTCGCGAAGATACTCCGGACGTGCTTTTGGACGGTGCCCTCGGCAATCCACATACGCTGAGCGATACCAGCATTGGACCGGCCCTCCGCCATCAACGCGAGGACCTCGTGCTCCCGATCGGTCAGCGCCGCCAACGGGTCGCCATGCCGACGAACGGACACCAACTCGGCGACCAGCCCCGGGTCGATCACCGACGCCCCGACGGCGATCCGGTCCAGCGTGTCGAGGAATTCGCGCACGTCGATTATCCCGCTCTTGAGTAGGTAGCCAACGCCGTGACCGCTGGCGAGCAAATCCGTGGCGTGCTCGACGTCGGTGTGCGCCGACAACACCAGGATGGCGACGTCTGGCAATTCCCTTCGGATGACGCGAGCCGCATCCAGTCCCTCGGTGGTGTAGGTGGGTGGCATTCGAATGTCGACTATCACCATGGTAGGGGCGAGTTCTCGAACCAGCGCGAGTAGTTCGACCGCGTCGCCGGCCACTCCGACGACATCGAATCCGGAACCCACCAGCAGCCTCGACAGTCCCTCTCGAAGCAACACGTCATCGTCGGCGAGGATTATTCGGGTGCGGGCGTGCGCCTGCAGGTCGATGGTTTCAACCATGTCTTCGTCGTCCATGTCTTCGTCGTCCTCTCGGTGGCCGTTCGCGCATGACCGAGCCGCGCTTCGCACCGCTGCGTTGAACCCACCGTCGAACTCGCGGTCAGTCCACCGGATCATGGAAATGACTCCACGTTGCCACTGTGACTACGAACCCGACCGGTGTCCATGGCGCTAGTGGGAATTGGAGATGGCTGCTAGCGGTAAGTCGCCGTATGCCGGCTAGCCGTACCCCCTTTCGGGAGTCTCGCGCCAAATTCCCAGGTTCGGCTCGGAGACTTGGAGCCATGAGCACACTGGCGTCGACGTCGGCCGAGATCCCCGAACCATCGACCGTTGCCCACGACTACCGGTTCCGTTCGACTGCCGCACGGGTCCCGCGAAGGCGTCGTGCCCGAACCGCGCGCGCCCCGCGCCCCGCGCCGCAGCTCGCCCTGCGCAGCGCGGACCCGGCGCCAGTACTCGGGGTGGCCGTGGCCGTGTTCCTCGTCGTCACCGAATTCGTCCTGGTCAATGCCCTCGAAGATGAGTCCGCGGGGAACGTCTTTGGCGTGATCTTCCTCATGGGCGTTCTCTTGGTCGCGACGGGTTGGGGATTCACGTTTGGCGCGCTTACGGCGTTTGCCAGCGCTCTGGCCTATGTGCACTTCCATCGCCTCTTGACCGGCGAGACGGTAGCCGCAGCCTGGACGCGGAACTGGGTGGCCATCACCGCCTTCCTGGTGGTTGCGCTGTCTGCCTCGGCCCTGGCGGAGTACGCACGTTCGCGCGCCGCGGAGGCCGATCTACGCCGCAGACAGGTCGAGGAAAGCCACGACGAACTGGCGCTCGTCAACGAACGCCAGGAGGCGCTGCGGCGGGTGGCGACTCTGGTTGCGCGCGGGGTTCCCTCGGCTGAGGTCTTCACCGCGGTGGCCAGGGAGCTTTCGGCCGCCCTGGGCGCTCAAGCATCGGTTTGGCGCTACGAACCCGTTCACACCGCCACGATGCTTGCCTGCTGGAACGCGCCCAGGTCCGGCGACTCGCTGGAAGAAGAGCGTGTCGAGCACACCGCGACGTCGACGAGGGCCGAGGCGCCAGTCATCGTGGACGGTCGGCGCTGGGGGTTCGTCATGGTCGGCATGTCGAAGACCGAGCCGTTGCCGCCGGACACCGAGAGCCGTATCGGAGACTTTGCGGATCTCGTCTCGACGGCGGTTGCGAACGCCCAGACGCGCGCCGAACTCACGGCTTCCAGAATACGAATCGTCAAGGCCGCGGATGACGCAAGGCGCCGCATCGAACGGGACCTGCATGACGGCGCCCAACAACGGCTGGTGTCGCTCGGTCTCGAACTGCGCCTCCTCGAAGCGTCGACACCGCCCGAGCTCGGGCCCGTCAAGGACGGGATCGCGCGACTGCTCACCGACGTCGTCGCCATCTCGCAGGACTTGCAGGAGCTGTCCCGGGGGATTCATCCGGCAATCCTTTCGCAGGGTGGTCTGGGCCCGGCGCTCAAGGCAATGGCACGCCGGTCCGCCATTCCCGTCGTCCTGACGTTCGACTTGGACCGGCGGCTCCCCGACGCCGTCGAGGTGGCGGCGTACTACGTCGTCGCCGAAGCATTGACCAACGCCGCCAAGCACTCTCACGCCTCCGTTGTCGAGGTGTGCGTGGACGATGACGGTAGTGAGCTGCGTCTCTCGATTCGGGACGACGGCATCGGAGGAGCGGACCCCGGTAACGGCTCCGGGCTAGTCGGCCTGACCGACCGCGTCGAGGCCATCGGCGGCCGAATGACCGTCACCAGTAAACCGGGAGAAGGCACGTGCATCGTCATCGAGGCTCCCCTGGCCGCAGGCATTTGAGCGCCATGGCGCGACTGGGTTACGGCTAGCAGGGTGCCGAGATGGGCGACAGCGGTAATGGCAACGGCTGTGTTGCGCGCCATCATCGAAGGTGGGGCAACAGAACGCTACTCAGAGGAGACCGTGCCGTGCGAGCCAAACTAGCGACCATCACAGCAGTCACATTGGCATCGATGGTGGCTGGCGCGGTCGGCATCGCGCCGCTGGCGTCAGCCGAAAGCAGCCTGCCCGCCCCGACGTGCAGCCAGAGCGGTCCAGGCACCCAATGCCAATCCCCCGGCAACGTCCAGTTCAATGATGCCCCGGCCCCGGTTCAGTTCTATCCGTACGGGGGCGAGGGCGGTCTCATCGGCGGTGGCGGCGAACGTCCGTAGCGCCCGTCCGCTCACGGGAAGCAGCTCCTGCTCGAATCACCACAAGAGAAAGGCCCACCGTGACATTCGCATCGACGTCTCTCGCGATCTCAGCGGCGACTGCTGCCGCTGCGATGGCCATCGCCATCGCACCACAGGCGCAGGCCGAGCCCGCCTCTGCCCAGCAAGCACCACCCACGTCGGCAGCCGGCCCCAGCACCCCTGCCGAGGTCGCGCAATCCTGCACCAGCTTGGGCGGGACCCAAACGCAGTGTCAGTCACCAGGGAATGTTCAGATCTACGACTCGGCACCGCCCAGCAGTTTCTTTCCACTGGGCGACAACTGATCTCGCATCGAGGTCCTCGACCACGTCATCGTTTGCTTTCCTTGGCCGCCAGGCCGACCTCGTCATCGAACCATCTTGTCCCTCATCGCCAGATGCGTCGGCAAGCGGTCGCGCTCGATGTGGGCGTACGCCACCGACTCGGCGACCCGTTCGTTGCCGGATGCGATCGCGTCGCGCAACAGGACGTGGTCGTGGAACGCCTCGTCGGCGGGCAGACCGCTGGTGAGGAAGAACAACCAGGTGATACGCCCGGAGATGTTCTTCATCAACGCCGTCATCAACTCGTTGCGGGCCGTTTCGATGACGGCCTCGTGAAAGGCCGTGCTGGTCTTGGCAATTGCGTAGGCATCGCCCCCCGCGACCGTGCGCTGCGCCTGGTCCAGCGCGTCGTTCAGCGAATCGAGCGGGCCACCCCGTGCGACCTCGCGCGCCGCGTAGCGCGCGGCCCCCACCTCGACGGACAGACGTACGTCGAACAGGTCGTCGATGGCCTTGGTGTCCCACTGCGTGACGACGGCCCCCCGCCGCGGTCGCGAGTGCACGAAGCCGTCGCGTTCCAGCCACGGCACGGCCTCCCGGAGCGGCACCCGGGACACGTCGAGCTCCTCGCCGATCCGTTGCTCGGGAAGCCTACTGCCCTGTGGGTACTGGCCAAGGATGATGCGCTCGCGGACCGTCGAGTAGATGTGGCGGGACAGCGAAAGCCGCGACTCCTCGTCGGTCACCCCGCAATGCCGAGCAACGAGAAATTCAACTCGTTGGCGCCGACGTTCTGGCTCTCCGGCACCCCGGTGAGCCACTTCTGGGCCACCACCCAGTCCTGGTTGTAGGAGAGGTTCAGGAAGCAGCCCGTCTGGCCGTACAGCTCGCCGGCCTTGACATAGGTCGCGGTGTCGCCGGTGGCGAGCGCCTGATCCAGCAGGCCGTTGACTTCCTTTGACTCGCAACCGAAGTAGTTGATGCCACCGGAGGCGTCCCAGAAGACGTGGCCCCACATGTAGGGGTCACCACCGTCGGGGCCGTTGTTGCCGTCGATGAAGGCGTCTGGGCCGCTTGGCGGGTCGTTGATCCAGCCGAACACCGTCGAGGTGTCGTAGCCCTGCGCCGACGCGTCGAGGCCGACCGTCTGCAGATTCGCCACCACGATGTTGGTCATCGACTGAGCGTTGACGTTGCCGTTGGCGTATCCGATGACCAGCTTCTTGGTGGCGCCCGCGGGCAGGGCATCGACGTGGGCCTTCAACGCGTTGGCGTCGTAACTGATGGCCTGCTTGTCTTCGACCCCCGACCCACCGGGGATCATGCCCTTGGCGTACATGGTGGTGGCGACCTCCGAGCGCTTGCCGAGCACCTGGTCCACCAGCGCCGCCTGGTCGATCGACTTGAGGAACGCGACCCTGGCGTCTGCGGTCTTGAAGAAGTCGTGGCTGGAGTTGACCGTCACCATCGCGCCCTGCAACGTCGGCAGGAAGTAGTTCGACACGTTCCCCGCGTTCGAGTACTTGTCCAGGCTCGAGGACGGCAGCGCGGCGACGATGGTGTCGACCGTGCCGTTGTCGAAGGCCAACTCCAACGCGGATTCGTCGGTGTAGACCGGCAATTCGACCTTCGTGAACGGCGACTTCGGACCCCAGTAGCCGTCGTACTGGGTGAGTTCGTACTTCACCCCGGTCTGCGCGGCGGTCAACTGATAGGGCCCGGTGCCCAGGTCGTGTGACGACAGGTAGGTCTGGGCGTCGTCGCTGCCCGCGTTGGCCTTGAGGCCCTCCGGGGACTCCATCTTCGGGCCGAATGGCGAGGCGAGGTAGCTCAGGAACGCGGTGTTCGGCTTGGTCAGGGTGATGACGGCGGTGTAGTCGTCCGGCGTGGTCACGCTCTTGACGGCCTCGACCATGTAGGCCGCGCCGCCCTTCACCGCGATGCGGCGCTTGAAGGCGACGTCGACGGCGGCCGAGGTGAACGGCGTGCCGTCGTGGAACGTCACACCCTTGCGCAGGTGGAACGTGTAGACGTCGTTGGTGGCGTTGACGTCCCACGACTCGGCCAGGCGCGGGGCGATCTCCACGGTGTCGGTGTCGTTCTTGTACTGGACGAGGCCCTCGTAGGCGTTGATCATGATCGCCGTACCGTTGTTGGCGTAGTAGATGTCGGGGTCCGGGGGCTGGCCGATGTCGCCGAGCAGCCCGACGGTCAGCGTGCCGTCCGTCGGTGCGGCCGAACCACTTTCACCGCCTCCCGTCGAGTTCGGGGTGCCCGAACTACAGCCCGCGAGAGCGAGGATCAGGGCGGTGCCGACGGCGACGCCGGTCCGCAGTCTTCGGGTGGGCGCGAGTCTTCGGGTGGGCGCGAGTCTTTGAATGGTCATGGCAGGGCTCCTTCTTTCGGGGGTCATTCGGCGGTAACTCTCGGGTCGGCGACGGCCTGGAGCAGATCGACGACGACGCCTGCGAGGACGTAGATGGCGCCAAGCACCAGCGTCACCCCGGCGATCGCCGGGAAGTCGGACACCGGGATCGACGCGGCAAGGTAGTTGCCGATCCCTGGCCACGAGAAGACCTGTTCGACGACCACCACCCCGGCGAACATCACGCCCAGTTGCAGACCCGCCATCGACAGCGCGGGCCCGATGGCGTTGCGCACCACGTGACGTCCGACGACCTGTGCCTCGGTCAGCCCCTTGGAGCGCGCCGTGCGCACGTAGTCGACGCCAAGGACGCCCTGCAGCGACGAGCGCAGTACCCGGCCGATCGCCACGGCGGGCGCGATGGACAGCACTAGAGCGGGAAGCGCCAGGTGGGTGAGGGCGTCGAGGAAGGCGTCGGTCTGGCCGTGCAGCAGCGTGTCGAGCGCCTGCATGCCGGTCGGGCCGGGGTCCTCGAAGTTCCCGACGCCCCGCGCGGGCAGCCAGCCGAGCTGACCGAAGAACACGATGATGCCCACCAGCGCCAGAAGGAACGGCGGTGCCGTCGCGAGTAGGAGGAGGGCGCCCCGCCCGATCGACGCGCCCGGCCAGCGCAGCGCACCCGAGAGTGCGTACAGCGCACCGAGAATCAGCGCGATGACGAACGCGGTCACGACGAGTTCCACCGTGGCAGGCAGGTACGTCGCGAGATCCGCGGTCACCGGCTGACGGGTGCGCAGCGACCGACCGAGATCGCCCGTGAACAGGCCCGCGAGGAACCGGAGGAATTGGGCCAGGAACGGGTCGTTGAGCCCGAGGCGCTGGCGCTCCTCGGCCACCGTGGCATTCGAGGCGTTGGCGCCGACGTAGGCACGGGCCGGGTCGCCGGGTGACACCTGCTGCAGCACGAAGATCACCAGCGACAGGACCAGCAGGATGACCACGGCTGCCGAGAGCCTGCGAATCAGGAAGCGCCCCATGCCATCACCTCCGCACCGGGATGAGGTTGCGGATGGCGTCGCCGCCGACGTTGGCGACCAGGCTCAGCAGCAGCACGGCGAGGCCGGGAACGCCGGGCACCCACCACTGACTCAGCAACTGACTCAGCGTGCGTGCGGTGTCCGCGCCGAGTTCGGGTGCGGGAGCTTGCTGCCCGAGCCCGAGGAACGACAGCGCGGCCAGCAGCAGGACGACGTTGCCAACGTCCAGACTGGCGGTGACGACGGCCGTCGGCACCACGCCGGGCAGCAGGTGCCGGGAGAGGATCCGCGGCCAGCTGACCCCTGCCAACCGGGCGGCCTCGACGTGGGGGCGCGCGGCAAGGGCCTTGACCTCGCCACGCACGATGCGCGCGTAATAGGGCCACCACACCAGCGCGACCCCGATCAGGGTGTTGACCAGTCCGGACCCCAGCGCGGCGACGATCGCGATGGCCACCAGCGCGCCTGGCAGGGCGAGGAAGAGGTCCGTGACGCGCATCAGCACGCCGTCGAGCCAGCCGCCTGCGGCGCCCGCGACGAGGCCGACGGCACCGCCGATGAGCAGGCCGCTGGCCACGACGACGAGTGCGCTCAGCCAACTCACCTGAATCCCGACCAGGGTGCGCGACAACAGGTCCCGCCCGATCCCGTCGGTCCCGAGCAGGTGGCCGGTGCTCAGCGGCGGCAGGTTGAGAGCGCCGACGGGCTGCACGGGGTTGAACGGGGCGAGTTGGCGGGCGAACACCGCGAGCAGGGTGAGCGCACCGAGCAGCCCGACCAGTGCCCACGCGACCGGTCGCGCGAGCCGTGCGCCACCGAACGTCATGGGCCGCAGCCGCCCTCGCGGCAGTAGCGGGACCGACGTGCTGGTCATGACGCGGCCCCCTCGGCGATCTCGGGCACCGCGGCGAGCAGGGTTCGGGTGTACGACTCACGCGGTTCGGAGATCACCTGCTCGGCGGGGCCCACTTCGACGACGCGGCCCGCCTGCATCACGGCGATGCGATCGCCCATCAACCGGGCGACGGCGAGGTCGTGGGTGACGAACAGGACCGTCATCCCGAGCTGGGCGCGGAGGTCGCGGATCAGGGCGAGCACGCTCTTGGCGAGCGAGGCGTCCAGGGCACTGGTTGGCTCGTCGCATAGCAGCACCGCGGGCGGCAGCATCGTGGCGCGCGCCAGACCGACGCGTTGCCGCTGGCCGCCGGACAGTTCACCGGGGCGGGCCCTGGCCACCTCGGGCGGCAGGTCGACGGCGGCGAGGGCCGCGGTCACCCTGTCGCGGATCTCGGACCGGGACAGCTTGTTCCCGCGGAGCCGCTCCCCCAGCATCTCGCCGATGCTCAGCCACGGGGTCAGCGACGATCCCGCGTCCTGGAACACCATCTGCGCGCCCCCGTTGCCACTGAGCTCGATCGACCCCGAGGTGGGCTTGTCCAGTCCGGCGACGATGCGCAGCAGAGTCGACTTGCCGGAACCACTTTCACCGACGATCGCCAGTGCCTCACCCTTGGCGACGTCGAGGTCGACGCCGTCGACTGCCGCGATCTCGGTACGCCTACCCCTGCCGCGCCGGACACCGAACGTGCGGCGCAGGTCGCGAATGCGCACCGCGGGCTCCTGCGCCTCCTTGGCGGTCGTGAACCGCTCGTCCCTTGGCATCGTCAGAGTCAGCCGCGACGCCAGCAGCGACCGGGTGTAGTCGTGCCGCGGGTTGCGCACGACGTCGGCGGCGGCGCCGATCTCGACGAGCTCGCCGCGGTACAGCACGGCCAGCCGGTCGGCGATCTGGTCGGCGACGCCGAGATCGTGGGTGATCATCAGGACCGAGCAGCCAAAGTCGTCGCGCAGTTCGCGCAGCAGCGCCAGCAGTTGCGCCTGCACCGTGACGTCAAGTGCGGTGGTGGGTTCGTCGGCCACCACCAGGCTCGGCCGGTTCGACTTCCCGTCGCTTCGCTCGCCGCGGCCTGCGACGGCGATGGCCGCCATCACCCGCTGCCGCAGCCCACCGGACAGCTCGTGCGGGTACACCCGCAGCCGTAGTTCGGCGTCGCGGACGCCGACGGTCTGCAGCAGCCGGACCGATTCGGCGTCGTCCCCGGTGACCTCGCCGATCTGCCGCCCGATCCGCATCGTCGGGTTCAGCGACGTCATCGGGTCCTGGAAGATTGCGCCGAGCAGATCGCGCCGTACCTTCCGCAGCTCCGCGGGCTTGGCGCGCAGCATGTCGGTGCCGCCGACGGTGACGCTGCCGTCGACTTGGGGCGACGACGCGTCCGGCAGCAGACCGAGCAGGCTCAGCGCGAGCACGCTCTTGCCGGAGCCCGACTCGCCGACCAGACCAAGGATCTCCCCCGGTCGGATCTGGAGGTCGACGTCTTTGAGAACCTGGTTGCGAATCCCGTTGCGTACCAGCGATAGGGAGAACCCGGCGACTTCGGCAACCGGGGGCGTGGGTTCGGTCACGTCGTCATCTCCGCGACGGGCGGCGGGAAGAGCGCTGGGGAATCGAGGACGGCCCGGTGAATCTCGCCCGGTGTGGTGAACCAGGCGCCGCCGGCGGCGGCGATGTGCGACAGTGCGCGGCGGACGGCGGCGAGCCGGAACGGCACTCCGGTGATGAACGAGTGCAGCACGATGCTCATCACCAGTGGGACCTCGGTTGCGGCCGCGGACAATTCGGCGAACTCGTCGACGATCATCGCCGCGAACTCGGGCGCGGAGGCTCGCCTTCCGATCATCGTCGAGGAATCGTTGATCTCCGCGTTGTACGGAATGGCCAGCAGGGGGCCGTTCTTCGTGGTCAGCCAGACGGGCTGGTCGTCGAGTCGGAGATCGAGCAGGTACCGGTAGCCGACGTCGGCGAGCAGGCTCAGCGTCGCCGGGGTGTGACTGAGCCACGGGCTCGACCACCCCTGCGGCGCCGTTCCCTCCCGCGCATGGATGCGGTCGGCGACGTCGGCGAGGTAGGCGCGCTCGGCGTCGGGCGTCATCGTCGCCAGCGAGTCGGAGTTCGACCGGCCGTGGCCGACGACCTCGGCGCCCACGGTCCTGGCCGCCGTCACCACGTCGGGTGCCTCGTCGTACACGTCGGTGTTGAGCAGCACCGTCGGCGGGATGCCGAGGGATCCGAGCGTCTCGAAGATCCGGAACGCCCCGACCCGGTTCCCGTAATCCCGCCACGCGGTGTTCACCAGGTCGGGCGCAGGAACTCCTGGCAGGATGTCCTCGGTGTGCCCGTCGCCGAAGCGGTAGGACTCCACCCCGACGCAGACGACCACTGCCAGTTGCGCACCGCCCGGCCAACTTCCGGCCACGCGGCCGGTCAGGGGTGAGTAGCGATATTCGGCGGGGTTGTTCACGAGTTCTTCCTCAAGGGCGTGAGCCAGCGGGTGAAGCCAACGTCGGTCTTGGCCGCGCGGCGCACGATGTGCTGGTAGGCCGGGTACAGTTCGCCAGCGCCGGAGCGGGCGGCGTGGATGGCCGGGAGCTTGGCGGCGAAGGTCTCGCGCACCTCGTCGAGCAGTGCGGTCTCGTCGACGGTGGTGACGTGGCCGTGCTCGGCGACCACGCGGCCCGCCACCATGGTCAGCACCACGTCGCGGCCGTCTTCGCAGTGCACCAGTTGCTCACGGAGGTCGTTGAGCGGGGTGAACGCGATGGCGTGCAGGTCGACCATGGCCAGGTCGGCCAGCATGCCCGGTGTCACCGCGCCGAGGTCGGACCGGCCGGTGGCGCGGGCGCCGCCCTGCCATAGCGCGCCGAGAACCTCTGTGGGAGTAGGCCAGTCGTCACTGTCGAGGCCCGAGACGTTGTGAATCAGGCCTGCGATCTTCGCGACGGTCCACACGTTGATGGTGTCGTCGCAGATCGCCTCGTCGGTGCCGAGCGCGACGGGGATGCCGTGGGAGAGCATGGCCCGCCATGGCAACACACCGCTGCCGAGGCGCAGGTTGCTGACCGGGTTGTGCACGACGGTCGAGCCTGCGTCGGCGATGGCGTCCAGGTCGGCGTCGTCGACCCAGACGGCGTGAATCACGTTGGTGTGCGGCTTGAGAAGCCCTGCGGTGGCGGTGTATTGAACGAGCGACCGGCCCTCGAACCGCGGCTGCTGGGTCATCAGGGTGCGCTGGACCTTGGTCTCCAGCATGTGGGCGTACATGGGCAGGCCGTGACGCTCGGCCAGATCGTCGAGCGCGGCGAAGTAGTCGAGGCTGACGCGCTGCGGCGCGGAGATGGACACCGCCGCCCTGATCCGATCGTCGGCGGCGCCGTGCCAGGTGGTGAGCAGGTGGTCGTAGGCCGCCAGCAGCTCGTGCGCGCCGGCGGGAGCGGGAGCGTCGAAGGCGCGGCGGGACGCGTCGTCGAGTTCGTCGACGAACGGGAGCTTCTCGGCCTCGGTCAGCTCCGGCTGGTCGAGGGCGAGGAACGCGCGGATTCCGCTGTCCCGGTACGCCGATGCGACGGCGTCGATGATCTCGGGATCGGGCCCCGGCATGAGGAAGGCGTCGTCCTGCACGCAGGTGATGCCGCGCTGCAGCATCTCGATGGCGCCGAGGATGGTCCGCAGGTAGGCCTCGCGCGGTGTGGGTGCCAGCACGGGGTCCGACGGCGACTCGAACAGCATGAAGAGTTCGAGCGGGAGGCTGCGCACCGAGCCCTTGAGATGGTTGGCCGGAGAGTGGAAGTGGGCGTTGATCAACCCCGGCAGCAGCAGGTGCCGCCCACCGCCGTCGACGATCCGCGCGTCGGGTGGGATGGGCAGGTCGTGGTCGACGGCGGCGATCCGGTCGCCGTCGACGAGGACGTCGAGCGGGCCGGTCATTGCCGTCGTCGAGGCGGCGTCGTAGACGAACACCCGACGGAATAGGACGGTCACGACCGCTCCAGCCGGTAGTCGGGCAGGTTTGGTACGGCCGCAAAGGTGTTGGCGCGCGAGGTGTTCAAGCTCATTGCCACCAGCCCGGCCGCGACGCCGATGCCCGCCGCAACGCCGTCGACGACGGGGACTCCGAGCGTCTCGGTGAGTGGGTCGACGAGGTCGGCGAGTCCGGCGCAGCCGAGCACGACCGCTTCGGCGCCGTAGGCATCGATGGCTCCGCGGGCGGCGTCGGCGAACGCCTCCAGAAGGTGCGTGGACCCGTCGACGAGGTCGGCGACGCCGACGTCGACGGCGACCACGTCGCAGCGGTGTCCGAGCCCGAGGTCGCGGACTACGCGCTGGCTGTGGGCGATGGTCCTCGCGGGCAGCGTGACGATGACGAACCGGTGCGCAACCAGGCACGCGGTCTGCAGGGCGGCCTCGGTCATGCCGACGACGGGGCACGTCGCGATCTCGCGCGCGGCGGCGACGCCGGTGTCCCCGAAGCAGGCGACGACGAACGCGTCGGTGTCGTCCTGACGACGTCGCACCAATTCGATCACGCCGAGGGCGGCGACGGCCTCCTCGGCGTGGCTCTCGACGCTCGGCACCCCGACCGCGGGGTGCACGCCGGTGACCGTCACGCCCGCGCCTGCGACGTTGCGCGCGGCGGCGGTGATCGTGGCAGTCAGCTCGGGCGACGTGTTCGGGTTGATCACGGTGATCCTGGTCATCGCGCCAGCTCCGCGGTCACGGCGGCGACGAGTCCGTCGATACCGTTGGCGCTGACCGCAATTCGGGCGGCAGCTGCGCCGATGCGTGCCGCGGCGTAGGGGTCGCGACTGCGCAGGTACTCGACGGCAAAGGCTCCGCAGAACGCGTCGCCTGCCCCGGTGCTGTCCACGGCGTCGACGACGTCGGCGGGAGTCGGTGTCGGTGCGGGCCGTTGGCGGGTCGCCACCAGAGCACCCGCCTCGGCGAGCTTGACGACGACGGTGTGCGGGCCGAGTTCGAGCAGGGTTCTCGCGGCGCGGACCGGGTCGCCGGTGCCCGTCAGCGCGGTGGCCTCGACCTCGCTGGGCAGGAACACGTCGCATGCGCGCACCGCGTCGAGTAGCGCGCTCTCGTTGCCCGCGACGTAGTCCTCCTGCGGGTCGAAGAAGATGGTCGCCGCGGTGTGAGCCCGCAACCAGGCAGCCAGTCTCAGTTGGGGATTCAGCGCCATCGCCGACAGCAGCACGCCGTCGGCGGCCAGCACCTCGTCCGGAACGTCGGCGGGGTGCACCGATAGGTCCTCGAAGTGCTCCTCTCCGAGGACGAGGTCCCACTCCCGGCCACCGGCACCGTCGTAGCGGATCACGTTGCGGATCGTGGGCAGGTCGCGGCGAGGCAGCGACGCGGGGTCGGTCCCTGCCCGTCTGATGGCCGCGAGCAGGGCGGGGGTCGCATCGTTGCCGAGCGGCGCCAGGATCCTGGGAGCGCCGCCTGCGAGCGTGGCGGCCAGCGCGGCGAAGAGGGCGTCGCCGCCGACGGATTCGACCCGCTCACCCGACGGGGCGACGGCCTCGTCGATGGTGAGGTTCCCGACGCACAGCAGATCGGGTCGCTCAGCCACGGCGCACCGCGGCGTCGTAGGAGCTGAGGCCAAGGTGGTAGCCGACCAATTGGGCGGGCAGTAGATACAGCAGCGGGGACAACGCCTCGGGGACCGCAGGCAATGCGATGACCGGTGCGCCGAGGTGATCGAACGCGCGCTCGCCATCGGTGGTGACGACATACAGCCGGCCGCCCCAGCGCAGGGCGTCGGTGCCGGTGTCGACGGCGCGGGGCACCGACGGTCCGGACGGGGCGAGCAGGAAGAGCGGCTCCCCCGCCTTCTGTGAGTTGTAGTGGTGGTACTCCTCGACCTGGATCTCGGTGGCGTGCAATTGAGTGCACTCCTTGACCTTGGCAGCGCCGACGATTGCGGACGCCAGGTTCGGGCCTGCGCCGGAGAACAGCACGGTGCCCACCCCGGCATCGACTTCGGCCGCGGCGATGTCGGCGACGATCGGGTCGACGTGCTCGAGAACCTGGCTCATCAGGTCGGGCAGCGAGCCGAACGCGGTGCGCAGCGTCGACGCCCCCGGTGCGGCGCGGCGCTCGCCGACTCCGATGGCGAGTTCGAGCAGCAGGGCCAGCGCCGCGGTGGACGACTGGGTGGGCCAGCCGATCCGGGTGGCCTCGATCCTCAGCGCCGTGGTGGCCTCGGTCTGCAGGGTCGAGCCGATGGTGTTGGTGATGGCAACGGTATACGATCCACGTTCCTGAGCCATCAGCAACGCTTCGACGGTCCTGGTGGTCTCACCCGAGCTGGATAGGGCGATGACGGCAACGTCCTCGTCGACCAGACCCGACTGGTAGTAGGCGAACTCCAGGCTCTGCACTGGCTCGCACGGCACGCCGAGCATGCTCTCGAGGGCCTGGCGAGCGGCCACCATCACGGCGAGCGAATCACCACAGCCGACGAGGACGACTCTGCGCACGCCCGCCGCGATTCGATCGGCAATGACGCCGAGAGCTGCGGTGTTCGCCTTGAGTGTGGCTGCAATCGCGGCGGGTTGGCCGTACAGTTCCGGCCCGGTCGCCTCGACCCGCAAACGCAGCTTCGCGTCGAGGGGATCGTTGGTCGGGAGGGCGAGGATGTGGGCGCGCTCGGCGTCGGAGACCCGCTGCACGACCTCCCGTTGGCGCTGGCCAAGTGGGCTGGTCAGCGGGTCGAGCAAGGGACTGGAGAGGGCACTCATGATTTCGCAGACGGTATACCGTTTATGTTTCTGGAGGATGACGTTCCGCACCAATCCGGTTACGTGACGGACGTCAGCCGCCCACAGCGACTCCCGGTCGGTACGGAATCCGTTCCCACGATCAGCTGGGTCCGTCTCAGATCCGGACTAGATTGGAATCGGCCCAGTTCACCGGCGGCCGAAGTTTGCCACTCATGGCGTCGGCAACGATATCCGTCGCCAGTCAATCGCTTTCATCAGCGCCGTTGCGGATTCGAGCTACCTGACCTGGTATTGACGCCCCAGCAGAAGCTTTTCGAGTGCTGCGAAATCCGGACATTAGGTGCCGATCACGTTGTATCTTCACGCTACGTCGAGTCAACGGCGTGCCCTCCATTCGCATGCCGACCGAGCCAATCGGCCGTCGTGCGCACTTCGAAGCGAGGAGGGACGCATGTCAATCACAGGCATGTCGCCCATGGGAACCACCCGGCTCTACCGTCCCGATCCGGCCCGCATCGGCGTCGACGAGAAGTGGGATCGCGCAACGGCCCGGGCCAGGCCGCTGGCGGACTCCGTCGTTGTGACGGTGCGCGGTGAGATCGACGCAGGCAACGGCGTTGCGCTGGCCGGCTACGTGGAACGCCAGGTCGGCATGGCCGCGACGTTGGTCCTCGACCTCGGCGAGGTCGAGTTCTTCGGCACCGCGGGCCTCACCGCGCTGCGCCGGGTCGACCTGTGCTGCGAGCGCATCCGCTGGGTGCTGGTCGCCAGCCCCGCGGTCAAACGGGTGCTCCGGGTCTGCCATGCCGAAGATCTTCCGCAGGCCGAGAGCGTCGCGATGGCAGTGCGCCACCTCCGCCGACTGGACGTGGGGTCCGGCACCGGGGGAAGCTCACCCGCGAACGGGCCGATGAGCCTGGACCGCGGCCGCGCCACGCTCATCACCTACTGACCGCAACCCGGCGACCACGCCATCGACGTCGGCTTCCGGGCGGTTCTGACTGAGTTTGAACTTGGCGTCGATCCGCGTGATCGCCAGTTCGACACCAACGATCGCGCGCAGTTGCCCCTCGAAGAACCTCTGCGGAGCATCGTCGACCGACCACGGCGCAGGCCGCTGCTGCTCGTGGTGATCGGTGAGCCTGCGGACCAGATCCGCCAGCCAGGCCGTGTCGTCATGGATCGTCACGACGCCGTGGACGTGGGCGGTCACGTAGTTCCAGGTCGGTACGACACGTCCGTGCTCGGCCTTGGAGGCGTACCACGTGGGCGTGACGTAGGAGTCCGGGCCGCGCACGATGACGAGCGCCTCGGCTCCGTCGACGTGTCGCCAGTGGTCGTTGTTCCTGGCGAAATGGCCTTGCAGCGTCGCGCGGTCATGGTCGTACAGAAACGGCAGCATCGTGGCCTGCAGACCCTCGGATCCCGATGTGACGAGGTCGGCGGCACCATGGTTGATCAGCAGGTCCCGCACTGCCTCGTCGTCCGGCGCGAAGTGGGTGGGAACGTACATGTCACCATCATCCCCGCGACCGGGACCCGATCGCATCCGAATATGCTCGCGTCATGGTCAATCAAGAGCAGGCGGACCGGATGACGTCGGGCAGCGGCTTCATCGCCGCTCTGGATCAGAGCGGTGGGTCGACCCCGAAGGCGTTGCGGCTGTACGGCATCGACGAGAACACGTACTCGTCGGATGCCGAGATGTTCGACCTCATCCACCAGATGCGCACGCGCATCGTCACCTCCCCTGCCTTCGGCGGCAACCGTATCCTCGGCGCCATCCTGTTCGAGGAGACGATGGACCGAGACATCGCGGGCAGGCCGTCGGTCGACTACCTCTGGCAGGACAAGGGCGTGGTTCCATTCCTCAAGATCGACAAGGGGTTGACCGACCCAGCCGACGGGGCGCAGACGATGAAGCCCATCGGCGACCTCGACGCACTGCTGGCGCGGGCGGTACGGAAGGGAATCTTCGGCACCAAGGCACGGTCGGTGATCGGAGCCGCCGACGCCAAGGGCATCGCCGCCGTCGTCGAGCAACAGTTCGACATTGCGCAGCAAGTGATTTCGCACGGGTTGGTCCCGATTCTGGAACCCGAGGTGACTGTGACGATCTCCGACAAGGCGCAGGCGGAGGACATCCTGCGCGATGAGCTGGGCACCCGACTCGACACCATTCCCCAGGGACAAAAGGTGATGCTCAAGCTCTCGCTCCCGACGGACGCCAACCACTACCAGGCGTTCACCAGCCATCCAAGGGTGATGCGCGTGGTCGCGCTGTCCGGCGGCTACTCCCGCGACGAGGCTGACGCATTGCTCGCCGAGAACACCGGTGTGATCGCGAGTTTCAGCCGCGCGCTGACCGAGGGGCTCTCAGCCGGGCAATCCGACGAGCAGTTCGACGCGACCCTGGATGCGGCGATCCAGTCGATCTACGATGCGTCGGTCTCCGGCTGAGGCGGTTTGGCGGCCGCCCACGGCCGGGCCGCCTCGTAGTTGGCGGCGGCCCGCAGGACCGCGGCGTCGCCCCGGTGGCGGCCTGCGATCTGCAATCCAACGGGCCTGCCGTCGCTGGTGAAGCCCGCGGGCACCGTGATGGCAGGCGTGGTCGTCATGTTGAAGGGATAGGTGAGCAGCCACCCCAGCAGCTGGCGTTGCAGCGACGTGCCGTCGAGCCATTCGGGGGCGAAGCGGTCCAGCGGGAAGGTGGGCGTGGCCAGCGTAGGACTGACGAGCACGTCGTAGGTCCGCATGAAGGCGCTGAACGTGTCCCACATCCTTCCGCGGAACGCCTCCGCCCTGCCGATTTCGACGGCGGTGAGCGTCTCGGCCTGCGCGAAGATCTCGATCAGGTTGTCGTCGACCTGGCCGCTCTGCGCCTTCCAGTCGAGCACGTCGTACTCGCAGGAGTAGCCGGGCACCCACAGGCCCTTCCACATGGCCTCCTCCGGGTCGCCCCAGTCCGGGGTCGCCTCCTCGACGTCGGCGCCGAGCGACTCGAAGGCGCGTACTGCTTCCGCGCAGATGGCGACCACCTCGGGGTCGACGTGGCCGAGGCCCAGATCGGGCGACCAGGCCACGCGCCAGCCCGCGACGTCGCCCTGCACGCTCGCCGCGTAGTCGATGCCGTCCGCGGGCACGCTGTTGGGGTCGGTGTCCGACGGACCTGCCATCACCGAGAACATCAGGGCGGCATCGGCCACGGTGCGGGTGATCGGACCGTGGAAGACGTGGGTGTAGTGCCGACCGTCGAGAAGGGTGTGCGGGATGCGCCCCAGCGAGGGCTTGAATCCGACCACCCCGCACATGGCCGCCGGAATGCGCACCGAGCCGGCGCCGTCCGCCCCCTCCGCTAGCGGCCCTAGGCCCGCGGCCACCGAAGCGGCGGCACCGCCGCTGGAACCGCCCGCCGTATGGCCTCGCTTCCACGGGTTGTGGGTGGGACCGTAGAGGTGGCTGTTCGTCCCGCCGTAGTACCCGAACTCGGGGGCGTTCGTCTTGCCGAGGAACAGACCACCGGCCTCCTTCAATCGGGTCACCACGGTGGCGTCGTGCGATCCGACGGTCCCCGCCAGTGGTTTGAGTGACGAATCGAACGGCAGACCCGCCATGGTGGTGAGCCCCTTGATCGAGAAGGGCACCCCATGCAGCCGTCCACGGCTGCGGCCCGCGGCCAGATCCTCGTCGAGGTCCTTCGCGTCCGTCTCTACCTGTTCGCGGTCAAAGTGGATGTAGGCGTTCAGCTTTGGATTGATCGCCTCGATCCGGTCGGCGAACGCTCCCGCGATCTCGGTCGGCGAGATCGAGCCGGCCCGGACCGCATCGGCGAGCTCGGTGGCGGGTGTCCAACACAGTTCGTCTTCGGTCACCGGTCCAGACTAGGAAGCGGGTGGGTTCGCCGCATCCCGGGGACGCTAGGACGACGCCGCAGGGGTGACGAGGAACTTCTCCCCGGTCGCGCGTTTGACGTAGGCGGTGAAGGCCTCGGGTGCGAGCATTCCGGCCAGTGACACCTCTTGGGTGTAGGTGCTCGCGAACGTCGTGGTGAGTTCGGCGGCCACCCGGGCGCGGAGTCGGGCGAAGGTGTCGGCGCCTGCCTTCTGCAGGAAGGGGGTGAGCAGCCAACCTCCGAGTCCCCACGCCAATCCGAAATTCCTGGTGAGGACCGTCGGTCCGGTGTCGAGGCCGCCGTACAGGTACACCTGCTTGTGCACCGCCGACCCGTAGTTGGAGTACGCCGCGTCGGTGGCGGAGACCGCTCGCTCCATGGCGTTGAGGATCTGGCTGGCCAGCGTTCCCCCGCCGGTGGCGTCGAACGCGAGTGTCGCCGACGTCGCCTTGAGCGCCTCGGTGAGGTCGGCCGTGAATGACGGCGACTCCGAGTTGCAGACATGCACTGCGCCAAGCGATCTGAGCAGCTCTTCCTGCTCGGGCTTGCGAACGACGTTGACCAGGGGCACCCCGTCCGCCAGGCAGATCTTGACCAGCATCTGGCCCAGATTCGACGCCGCCGCGGTGTGCACCAGAGCGGTGTGGCCCTCGCCGCGCATGGTCTCCACCATGCCGAGAGCGGTCAGCGGGTTGACGAAGGCCGACGCCCCGTCCGCGGCGGTCACGCCGTCGGGCAGGACCAGGCATGCGGTCGCGTCGATCGCCCGGTACTGCGTGTACATGGCGCCACCCGCGATGCCCACCAGCTTGCCAAGCAGGGCCTGCGCCTCTGGCGACGACCCGGCGGCCACCACGGTGCCCGCGGCCTCGTTGCCGACGGGCAGCGATTCGTCCAGGCGCGCCGAAAGTCGTTCCAGCGCATCCGCTCCCAGGGACGCCGTGACGACGGGCCGGTCCGGGGTGCCCGTCACCGTTGCGGTCGACATGTCGGCCGACGCGACGAGCAGGCCCAGGTCCGACGGGTTGATCGGGGCTGCCTCCACCCGCACCAGCACCTCGTTGGAGGCGGGGGTCGGTACCGGGACGTCGTGCAGCGAGAGCTCCAAAGTGCCGTGCGACGTCACCAACGAACGGAGCTCCAGTGCGGTGGCGGGTAGTTCAGCGGTCATGGGCGGTGCCTCGTTCCGTCGTGGGTCTGGTGACCGGTCCGGTTACCGGTCTGGTGGCCATCTGGTGACCATTGAACGCCGTCGCGGTCGGAGTCCATTGAACGCCGTCGCGGTCGGAGTCCATCCCCTACGGTGGAGGCCATGGCTGAGGTGGACGGATTTCATCCCGACTTCGACGACTTCAACGATGCCAACGATGCCAACGACGCCGACGACGCCCCCGTCACGCGCAATCGCGTTCGCCACGTCAAGGCTTCCGAACTGGACGCCAACACCGCCCAGTCCGACGGCATGCAGCGCTTCGCCGCACTCAGCGGGAAGTCCGTTGGCACCGAGAAGCTGTGGATGGGTGAGACCGTCGCAGCGCCAGGCACGATGTCGGCCAATCATCATCACGGCGAGTCGGAGACGGCGATCTTCATCCGGAGCGGCCATCCGGAGTTCGTGTTCTTCGACGGGCAGGACGAGGTGCGAATCGCCACCGAGCCGGGTGACTACGTCTTCGTTCCGCCTCATCTGCCCCATCGCGAGGAGAACCCCGACCCGAGCACGCCTGCGGAGCTGGTGATCGCCCGCAGCACGCAGGAGGCGATCGTCGTCAACCTGCCTGCCCTCTATGCGCTGTAGGGCAGTTCAGCCCGCAGAAGGTATCCTTGCGGCGCAGCTGGTCTGCCGACGTACTTCCCGACACGGGAAGGGCGTCGGCACCGAGTGCCGCAGCTCGAAAGGCTCGGCGCGAGAGGGAACCCGGTGAGAATCCGGGACTGTCCCGCAGCGGTATGCAGGAACGACCGCCGTCATCAGCACTGGTCCCAACGGGCCGGGAAGCGACGGCCAGTAGGGGCACCGAGACGTGCGCGCCTGTGAGTCCGAAGACCTGCCAGCCGTACCGGGCGCAGCCGCACCCGGTGGTTCATCGCCTCGCGGAATGGGCAATGGCCGAAGCGCAGCACCCCCGTGGGGATCGTTGCGCTCGGTGCAGCGCCCCCTGGTGATGGCCATCCCGCCGGATCAACAGGACACCCCATGACCGCACACAACGACACCCCCAGTCGCTCCGCTACCCACCGACCCTTCACCGCCACCATCCTCGGCTCGCCGCGCATCGGCCCCAACCGGGAACTCAAACGCGCCGTCGAGAAGTACTGGGCGGGGCGCATCGACCGGGCTGAACTCGAAGACGTCGCCGCCACGCTGCGCCGCGACACCTGGGCGTCGCTCGCCGCGGCGGGCCTGGACTCCATCCCCGTCAACACGTTCTCCTACTACGACCTGATCCTGGACACCACCGTTCTGGTCGGCGCCCTGCCACCGCGTGTCGCCGGCGTCGGCCAGGGCGATTCGGCCGATCTCGACCGGTACTTCGCCGCTGCCCGCGGCACCGACGAGATCGCGCCGCTGGAGATGACCAAGTGGTTCGACACCAACTACCACTACCTGGTCCCCGAGATATCCGCCCGCACCCGCTTCGCCCTCGATCCCGCCAAGATCCTCGCCGAGCTGAAGGAGGCAAGGGCGCTTGGCATTCCGGCCCGACCCGTGGTGGTCGGTCCCGTCACGTTCCTGGCTCTCGCCAAGGGCGTCGACGGGGCAGGGCCACCCATGGGCCGACTCGACGACCTGATCGCGGTCTACGCCGAACTGCTCGCCGTGCTCGCCGAGGTTGGCGTCGAGTGGGTGCAGTTCGACGAACCGGTCCTGGCCACCGACATCGTCGACGACGCAGCCCAACTCGCCGAGCACGCCTATGGGATTCTCGGCGGCATCGTGAGGCGGCCCGCCATCTTCGTCGCCACCTACTTCGGCGAGCTCGCCGACGCCCTGCCCGCCCTGGCGCGCACGCCGGTCGAGGCCATCGGCATCGACCTCGTCGCGGGCAGCGCCTCGGCCGTCGCGGCGGTGCCCGAGATGGCCGAAAAGGTGATCGTCGCTGGTGTGGTCGACGGCCGCAACGTCTGGCGCACCGACCTGGAGGCTGCCATCGGCACCTTGGTCACCCTCCTGAATTCGGCTCAGCGCGTGGCGGTTTCGACGTCGTGCTCGACACTGCACGTGCCGTACGCCCTGGACGCCGAGACGGACGTCGACGCGGCACTGCGCAGCTGGCTCGCCTTCGGCGCTGAGAAGGTCACCGAGGTGGTGACGCTGGCACGTGGGCTGCGTGATGGCCGGGACGCCGTCGCCGACGACGTGAACTCATCGAACGCCGCCATCGCCTCGCGGCGCGCCGATCCTCGGCTCAGCAACGACCATGTGCGCGGGCGGATCTCGTCCATTGCCGCCTCCGGCGCCACCCGCGGGCCCGCCGATGCGCGCCGCGACGCCCAGAACGAGCGTCTGCATCTGCCTCCGCTGCCGACCACCACCATCGGCTCCTACCCGCAGACCTCGGCGATCCGCGTCGCGCGAGCCGCGTTGCGGGCCGGAGACATCGATCAGGCCGAGTACACCAGGGACATGCAGGCCGAGGTGGCCTCGGTGATCGCACTGCAGGAGGAGCTCGGCCTAGACGTCCTGGTGCACGGCGAGCCGGAGCGCAACGACATGGTGCAGTACTTCGCCGAGCAGCTGGACGGTTTCTTCGCAACGCGGAATGGCTGGGTGCAGTCCTACGGCAGCCGGTGCGTGCGTCCGCCGATCCTCTACGGCGACGTCAGCCGACCGCATCCCATGACCGTGGAGTGGGCGACCTATGCGCAGTCCCGGACGCGCAAACCGGTCAAGGGAATGCTGACGGGGCCGGTGACGATCTTGGCGTGGTCGTTCGTCCGCGACGATCAACCGTTGGCCGACACCGCGAGCCAGATCGCGTTGGCCATTCGAGACGAGACCGTCGACCTGCAGAAGGCGGGCATCGCCATCATCCAGGTCGACGAGCCCGCGCTGCGCGAACTGTTGCCGCTGCGGTCCGAGGACAAGGCCGACTACCTGGCCTGGGCCGTCGCCGCCTTCCGGCTGGCCACCTCGGGGGTCGCCGACACGACACAGATCCACACCCACCTGTGCTACTCGGAGTTCGGCGAGGTGATCGGTGCCATCGCCGATCTGGATGCCGACGTCACGTCCATCGAGGCGGCCCGGTCGCACATGGAGATCCTCGACGATCTGAACGCGATCGGCTTCTCCAACAGCGTCGGCCCTGGCGTCTACGACATCCACTCCCCACGGATTCCCAGCACCGAGGAGATGACGACCTCATTGCGTGAGGCACTGAGAGCGGTTCCCGCCGAAAGACTCTGGGTCAATCCGGACTGCGGCCTCAAGACGCGGACCACCGACGAGGTGACCGTCTCGTTGCGCAACATGGTCGCCGCGGCCAAGCAGGTACGCACGGGCTGACGCCGGCGACCAGACCGGTTCTGTTCGCCATGGCGCTTGCCTGGTCAGCGGAGCCAGCCGGCGGGCACGACGACGAGGGTGGTGGGGGTCGTGGAAGTCTGCGCCCCCACCGCCCTTGTCTTCGTGCGGACCTCTGGCGCATGGTGGGCTACATGCCTCACCGCGCGGTTGGCCGCACGCGTCAAACCGCCGTCGTGCTCACCGCGACCGTGCTGGCGCTCGCCGGCTGCGCGACGAGCCCCATACCGCCGACGCTCGCCGTGCCACCCGCGCGGCCTTCGGCCACCACCGCGCCCGCTCCAGCGATCATGCTGGACGAGCCCACCGAGCCGATCGTCGACCCGGGTGCGCAACCTCGGCTCCCGGCCGACCCCGCTCAGCTGGCCGACGACCTCGTCGCCGACGAGCAGGCTCTGCGGGACCCGTCGGCGACGGAGCAGGCGCTGGCGGCGGCGGCCCACCGGCAGCAGGCCACCTACCGCGCGATCGGACGCCACCCCGAATGGGACGCCGTCACGCGGCCGAGGATCCCACCGTCGTTGCTCGAGACCTACGATCGCAACGTCGACGCCCGCAGGCAGCTCACCGCGATGGCCCACGTCAAGGACACGCTGCCCGCCTGGCGCATCCAATCGCCAGCCCCAGCCGAGGAATTGCTGGGTTACTACCGCGATGCGGAGTCGGCGTTCGGCGTGGGCTGGAACTACCTCGCCGCGATCAACTTGATCGAGACCCACTTCGGGAGCATCGACGGCACCAGCACCGCAGGCGCGCAGGGTCCCATGCAGTTCATGCCGTCGACGTTCGCCGCGTACGGCGAGGGCGGCGACGTCGATTCGCCGCGCGACAGCATCATGGCGGCAGGCCGCTACCTGGCCGCCAATGGCTTCGGTGCCGATGCAGACCACGCCATCTACCGGTACAACAACGCCGACGAGTACGTCCGAGCGGTGCACGACTACGCCGCAGTGCTCGCCGCCGACCCCGCGGCATTCGCCGGCTACTACCGCTGGGACGTCTACTACTACTCGACCGCCGGTGACGTGCTGCTCCCCATCGGCTATGCGGCGACGTCACGGATCCCGGTCGCCGACTACCTGGCGGCCCATCCGCAGTGAGCGGCGATGAGTACTGCGCGACGGGCTGGTCTAGCTACTCGTGACCAGAACCAACCTCTCCATGTCCATCTCCGCCGACGGCTACGTGGCGGGGCCCGATCAGAGCGCGACCGATCCGCTCGGCGTCGGCGGACCGGCCCTGCACGAATGGCACCTGGGACCGGCGAAGGACCACCCGGTCAACCGCCAGGTCGTATCGGACATGATGGCAGGAATGGGCGCAACCATCATGGGCCGCAACATGTTCGGCCCAATCCGCGGTGAATGGGGCGACTCTGACTGGCGAGGGTGGTGGGGTGAGGAGCCGCCGTACCACTGCCCGGTCTTCGTGCTGACCCATCATGCTCGCGATCCGATCGAGATGCAGGGCGGGACCACCTTCTACTTCGTCACCGACGGGATCGAGTCCGCGTACGCCAGGGCCAGGACCGTCGCCGGCGGGCGGGACATCTCGATCGCGGGTGGAGCGGCTTGTGCCCGCCAGGCGATCCGAGCCGGGTTGGTCGACGAGATCGACCTGCAGGTCAACCCGCTGATCCTCGGTTCGGGTGAGCG
>NZ_JBEVLO010000436.1:0-15456 GCF_040509115.1 Mycobacterium sp.
CTTTGCGTCCCCGGTCGAGCAGATGAAGCCACGTGGCCCGATGCTGGACCGGTTAGCCTCCGGGCAGTGCCGAGTCAGCGCGCCTACGCCAGGGCGGGATCGGCCCGCAGACCGGGCATGACGTAGCGCCGGACGTGCGTCAGCACCGCGTCGTGATCAGTCGGGTCGAGGTGGTCACCCGGGACCGTCGCCAATGAAAGTAGCGCGCGCGCAACCCATTCGGATGCCTCGGCGATGTCGACGTCGGCGTGGATCTCTCCATTGTCGCGGGCGCTGACGAGGTAGCGGGACCAGAAGTCGCCGAGGTCGGGCACCAGGCCTTGCACGCCCGCGCCTGCACACGCGGCGAACTCCTCCGGCTCCTCCATGCGGAGCTTCATCAACAATGCGCCGGGATCGGCGTACGCGGTGCGCCCATGTCGGATGCCCGCAGCTATCTGCTGGTCCAGGCCAGCGATCTGCTCGAGCATCGCGTGCGACTCGGACCAGTACGCCTCGTTGAGTCGGACGATCGCCGCGCCGAGGAGTGAGTTCTTGTCGGGAAAGTGGCGGTACAGCCAGCCGCGCGAGACACCGGCCACCTCGGCGACCTCGGACACGGTCGTCGAGCGAATGCCCTTGTCGCGCAGGCACCTTTCGGCAGCGTCGATGAGTCGGTCACGCACGCCCTTGGCCGCGGACTTGGGTGCGGTGGCGCTCGTCAACAACGGGCTCCTGTTCGGTTCGCAGCGCGATGCGGTGGACGGATGCATTCTGCCTGTGCGAGACGGTACCGTGTGGCAGGTTGTCGGTAGACACTTTTTAGATCGTGTTCATTCCGACACCGAGGTGGCCAACGATGGCGGACACGCTCCAGCAGTTGCTCCGGACGAGATCGGGTCAGGACTCCGTCGCCATCAAGCACGGCGACCGGTCGTGGACGTGGCGCGAGCACCTCGCCGCCGCGAGCGCGCAGGCCTCGGCGATCGTCGGGCTGGCCGACCCCTCGCGGCCGATGCACGTCGGGACGCTTCTGGGAAACACCCCGGACATGCTCACCGCGCTGGCCGCAGCCGGTCTGGGCGGCTACGTGCTGTGTGGCATCAACACCACCCGCAGGGGCGCCGCGCTGGGCCGTGACATCACCAGGGTCGACTGCCAGATCGTGCTGACCGACCCCGAGCACCGCGATCTGCTCGATGACGTCGAGCTTCCCGGAGTCACGGTCGTCGACGTCTCCACCGACGATTGGGCGGCTCGCGTGGCGGCCGCCCCCACGCTGGTGCCACACCGCGAGGTCGCCGCCGACGACACGTTCATGATGATCTTCACCTCGGGCACCAGCGGGGAGCCAAAGGCCGTCGAGGTGCCCCACGCGATGGTGCTCTTCGCCGGGAGTGCGCTGGTCGGGCGCTACGGGTTGGACGAGTCCGACGTGTGTTACCTCGCCATGCCGCTGTTCCATTCGAACGCCGTCTACGCCGGCTGGAGCGTCGCCGTTGGCGCCGGTGCTGCCATGGCCCCCGCGACGTTCTCGGCCTCCGGGTTCCTGGCCGACCTGCGCCGGTACGGCGCCACCTACATGAACTACGTGGGCAAGCCGTTGGCGTACGTCCTCGCCACCGCCGAGCGCCCCGACGACCACGACAACACGCTGCGCATCGCCTTCGGCAACGAGGCTGCCGACCGCGACATCGAGGAGTTCGGCCGCCGCTTCGGGTGTGCGGTCTGGGACGGGTTTGGTTCGACCGAGACCGCGGTGATCATCACCCGGCCCGACGACTGCCCGCCGGGATCGATCGGCAAGGGCTTCCCCGGTGTCGCCATCTACGACCCGGAGACCGTCGTCGAGTGCGACGTGGCCCGATTCGACGAGGCGGGTGTGCTGGTGAACGCCGATGCGGCGACGGGGGAGTTGGTCAACACCAGCGGAGGTGGGCTGTTCCGCGGCTACTACAACGACCCGGGTGCCACCGATCAACGCGTCCGCCACGGCATGTACTGGTCCGGTGACCTGGCGTACCGCGACGCCGAAGGATGGATCTACCTGGCGGGTCGCACCGCCGACTGGATGCGGGTCGACGGCGAGAACCTGACCGCCGCGCCCATCGAGCGAATCCTCTTGCGGCTGAACGAGGTCAGCCGGGTGGCGATCTATCCGGTGCCCGACGAGTACGTCGGCGACCAGGTGATGGCCGCCATCGTGCTGCGCGACGACGCCGAACTGAGCCCGTCGGCGTTCGAGGCGTTCCTCGCAGCGCAGCGCGACCTGTCCCCGAAGGCGTGGCCACGCCATGTGTGGGTGGCCGAGGATCTGCCCAGTACGGCCACCAACAAGATTCTCAAGCGGGAACTGATCGGTCGTGGATTCGAGCCGGACGGTCGCGTGCTGTGGAAGCGCGACGGCACCAGGTTCGACCTGGTGCAACCGGCCGTCACCGGTACGGATCGGTGATTTCCCGTAGGTTCTGCAACGCCGCGCGCATCTGGTCATAGGTCTCGGCGCCCAGGTGGTCGCGCCACCGTGTCTCGATGGCGTCGATCTCGCGGGCGGCCGCCGCGCACAGCCTGCGGCCCCTGGCGGTCAACACGACCAGTCGGGCGCGCGCGTCGGACTGGTCGGGCTTGCGTGCCACGTACCCGTTGCGCACTAGTTCGTCGACGAGAGCGCCTGCCGTCTGTTTGGTGACGCGGGCCTGCTCGGCCAGGTCGGTGACGCGAATGCCCAATGGGCTCAATCGTTGGGCGATCCGCACCTGGGCTGCGGTCAGATCGGCAAAGCCGTTCTCGCGCAACGCGTCGTGCACGCGGGTCTCCACGGCGCGATGGGCGACGAACATCAGCGTCGCGGTGCTGGGGGAGTCGGTCACTAGGCCGATCCTACTTGCATTAGTACGGCCTCCTGTCTATATTTAGTCAGGAGTCCTGACCAAATGGGAGGTTCCGTGAACGACGGTGATGTCTGGCGCCACGTCGACCACCAGCGGGCCGAGCTCGCCGACCTCCTCGAGACCCTCACGTCCGAACAATGGGCGACCACCTCCCTGTGCGAGGGCTGGACGATTCGTGACGTGGCGGCTCATCTCACCCATGCCAACGCCGACTGGACCCGGATGGCCGTAGAGGCGTTGCGATCCGGATTGCGGTTCAACGCCATGATGGTGCGCATCGCCCGCGCAGATGATCGGCCCGCCGAGGAGATCGTCGCCGCGTTGCGAGCCATGGTCGGCGTGCGGCGCAAGCCGCCTGGCACCCGGGTCGCGGACCCGCTGATGGACGCCCTGATCCACGGCCAGGACATTGCACGTCCGTTGGGCATCCGCCGCTGCATGCCAACCGAGGCCGCCCTCGTCGTCGCCGACCGCCTGTGGGGCATGAGGTTCCCACTGAATCCCCGTAGGCGCTTCCCGGGCATTCGGTTCACCGCCACCGACGCCCCGTTCTCGGCGGGTGCGGGCCGACCGGTGGCGGGCCCGCTCGACGACCTCGTGCTGGTGATGGCGGGACGCGCCGCCGGCCTGGCGGGCCTGACCGGCGACGTCGCCGCGCTGGCCCTGGCCCGCAACGGCCAGGAATAGGCCCCGGGGTTCGGGCGTTTAGGACTCTGACGGCTGACCTGGCATAATCGACCGTCGACCCCCTCGGTTCCGGTTCACGTCTGAAGACTCAGGTCAGTAATTTCAGGCGACCCGGCGGCCAACGATTGCAGAGGACCATTATGAAATCGGGTATTCACCCCAACTACGTAGACACCACCGTGGTCTGCGGCTGTGGCAACACCTTCCAGACGCGAAGCACCAAGGAGAGCGGCCACATCGTGGTCGAGGTCTGCTCCCAGTGCCACCCCTTCTATACCGGTAAGCAGAAGATCCTCGACAGCGGCGGCCGTGTCGCGCGCTTCGAGAAGCGTTACGGAAAGCGCAGCGCTGACAAGGCTGCCACCGACAAGTAGCTGTCTCGACGGCGCCCGTCCTATCGCGTTCAGCGACAGGATCGGGCGCCGCTTGCGTTCTGCGAAACGACCAGAGAGGAAGGCGTCATGACGGGCACCGATGCAGCGACGAGAGTCGATGCGCTGCTCGCCGAGTACACCGATCTCGAAACCCAGCTCTCCGATCCCGCGCTGCATGCCGACGCCAAGGAAGCCCGCAAGGTTGGACGCCGGTTTGCGCAGCTGTCGCCCATCGTGGCGACGCACCGCAAGCTGGAGACCGCCCGCGGCGATCTGGAGGCCGCCAGGGAACTCGCCACCGAGGACGCGTCGTTCGCCGCCGAGGTCCCCGAATTGGCGACCAAGGTCGACGAACTCGAAACCCAGCTCTCCGACCTGCTGGCCCCGAGGGACCCGCACGACGCCGACGACGTCGTGATGGAGGTCAAGTCGGGGGAGGGCGGCGAGGAATCGGCGCTGTTCGCCGCCGACCTCGCCCGGATGTACATCCGCTACGCCGAACGGCACGGCTGGAACGTCACCGTGCTCGACGAGACCACCTCCGACCTCGGGGGGTACAAGGACGCCACGCTCACCATCGCCAGCAAGGGCGACGCCGCCGACGGCGTCTGGTCCCGGCTGAAGTTCGAGGGCGGCGTGCACCGTGTCCAACGGGTGCCGGTCACCGAATCGCAGGGCCGCGTGCACACCTCCGCGGCGGGCATCCTGGTCTACCCGGAACCCGACGACGTGGCCGCGGTACAGATCGACGAATCCGACCTGCGGATCGACGTCTACCGGTCCTCCGGCAAGGGTGGTCAGGGCGTCAACACCACCGACTCGGCGGTCCGCATCACGCATTTGCCCACCGGCATCGTGGTCACCTGTCAGAACGAGCGCTCACAGCTGCAGAACAAGGCCCGCGCGATGGAAGTGCTGGCCGCCCGGTTGCAGGCGCTGGCCGAGGAGCAGGCCTCTGCGGACGCGTCGGCCGATCGGGCCAGCCAGATCCGCACGGTCGACCGCAGCGAGCGCATCCGCACCTATAACTTTCCCGAGAACCGGATCACCGATCACCGCATCGGGTTCAAGGCGCACAACCTCGATCAGGTCCTCGACGGCGACCTCGATCCGATGTTCGACGCCCTCGCAGCAGCCGACAAGCAAGCCAGGCTGCAGGAGACATGACACGGCTGCGGCAGGCCATCGACGAGGCCGCCGGAACGCTGGAGCTCGCGGGGATCGGCAGCGCAAGGGTCGACGCCGAACTCCTGGCTGCCCACACCGCGGGCGTGGACCGCGGGCGGCTGCGGTTCCATGAACCCGAGGAGCAGTTCTACGAGACCTATCGCAGCGCGGTCGAGGCGCGCTCACGGCGGATTCCCCTGCAGCACCTGACCACGACCGCCGCGTTCGGACCACTGATCCTCGAGGTTGGCCCCGGCGTCTTCATTCCCCGTCCGGAGACCGAGGCGCTGCTGGAATGGGCTGCCAAACAACCACTTTCGACGTCGCCCGTCATCGTGGACCTGTGCACCGGATCGGGTGCGCTGGCCCTCGCGATCGCGCATGCCAACGCCGCTGCACACGTGATCGCGATCGACGACTCGCCGGTCGCGCTCAGCTATGCGAGGCGTAACTGCGAGGGCAGCGGGGTCGAGCTGATCGAGGCCGACGTCACCCGCGCCGGCCTGCTTGGCGAACTCGACGGCACCGTCGACCTGGTCGTCTCCAACCCGCCCTACATCCCCGACGGCGCCGTCCTGGACCCCGAAGTGGCCGAGCATGATCCGGCCCACGCCCTGTTCGGTGGGCCCGATGGCATGCGGGTCATCGATCCCATCGTCGGGCTGGCGGCCCGGCTGCTGCGTCCCGGCGGATTCGTCGCCGTCGAACACGACGACGGCACAGCGGCCGAGACCGTCGCGTCGTTCGACCGCTCCGGCGCCTTCGCGGACGTGACGTCCCGCAGGGACCTCGCTGGTCGTCCCCGATTCGTCACGGCGATGAGGAAGGGTTCAGGCTAGGACCCATGAGTGTTCACCGAGAAGCGGAGCGGGATCGCCCATGACTGTTCAGCGAGAAGCGGAGCGGGATCGCCCATGACTGAGACGTTCGACTGTGCCGATGTGAGTCAGCGTGCCACCGGGATCACGAGGGCGGTCAACGCCCTCAAGGACGGCCACCTGGTGGTGATGCCGACGGACACCGTGTACGGCATCGGCGCCGATGCCTTCGACGGCGCCGCCGTCGCGGCCCTGCTCTCGGCCAAGGGGCGCGGGCGTGACATGCCGGTTCCCGTGCTGGTCGGCTCCTGGCACACCATCGACGGGCTGGTCTATTCGGTTCCGCAGTCGGCTCGTGAACTGATTCAGGCGTTCTGGCCGGGCGCATTGAGCCTCGTCGTTCAGCAGGCGCCGTCGCTGCAGTGGGACCTCGGTGACGCGCACGGCACCGTCATGCTTCGGATGCCCCTTCACCCGGTGGCCATCGAGATCCTGCGCGATGTCGGGCCCATGGCCGTGTCGAGTGCCAACGTCTCAGGCAGGCCCGCCGCAGTGACCGCTGCCGACGCCCGCAGCCAGCTCGGCGACCTGGTCGACGTCTATTTGGAGGCAGGCCCGTCCGCTCAGGGAGCGGCGTCGACGATCGTCGACCTCACCGGCGCTCAGCCACGCGTGCTGCGCGAGGGTCCCGTGACGGCCGCGGCCGTCGCCGACGTGCTCGGCGTCGACATCGAAACGCTCTCTCCGACAACGGATGTAGCACCGGACGTGCCGCAGGAGCCAACGGCGGCGAGCTGACGTCGCACAGGCGCCAGATGCGTCGGCCACGGCGGGGTCTCAGGTAGGTCCAGTACATTTCTCCGGGTGGAAGGCCTGCTCGCGTTGTCGGACCGCGGTGCCGGCGTGCCGCTGCGCGAACTCGCGCTCGTCGGGCTGACCGCGGCCATCATCACCTATTTCGCGACCGGCTGGGTGCGGGTGTTGGCCCGTCGACTCGGCGCCGTCGCCTATCCGCGCCAGCGCGACGTCCACGTCGAGCCCACCCCTCGCATGGGCGGGCTCGCCATGTACGTCGGAGTCGTCGCCGCCGTCCTGCTGGCGTCCCAGTTACCCGCGTTGACCCGCGGATTCGAGTACTCGTCGGGCATGCCCGCCGTGGTGGTGGCAGGTGGCCTCATCATGGCGATCGGGCTGATCGACGACCGTTGGGGTCTGGACGCGCTGACCAAGTTCGCCGGACAGATCACCGCCGCCAGCGTGCTGGTCACGATGGGCGTGGCGTGGAGCGTGCTCTACATCCCGATCGGCGGCGTCGGCACGATCGTGCTCGACCAGGTCACCTCGATCCTCCTGACGCTGGCGCTGACCGTGTCCATCGTCAACGCGATGAACTTCGTCGACGGTCTGGACGGCCTGGCCGCGGGCCTCGGCCTGATCACCGCAGCGGCGATCTGCATCTTCTCGGTTGGGCTGCTTCGCGACCACGGCGGGGACGTGCTGTTCTACCCACCTGCGGTCATCTCGGTGGTGCTGGCGGGCGCGTGTCTCGGCTTTCTGCCACACAACTTCCATCCCGCCAAGATCTTCATGGGCGACTCGGGATCGATGCTGATCGGACTGATGCTGGCTGCGGCGTCGACCACCGCCGCGGGCCCCATCTCGCAGAATGCCTACGGTGCGCGGGACGTCTTCGCGCTGCTGTCGCCATTCCTGTTGGTCATCGCCGTGATGTTCGTGCCCGCGCTGGACATGTTGCTGGCCATCGTGCGCCGAACTCGCGCCGGTCGCAGCCCGTTCAGTCCCGACAAGATGCACCTCCACCACCGACTGCTGCAGATCGGTCACTCGCACCGGCGCGTGGTGCTGCTCGTCTACATGTGGGTCGGGATCGTCGCCCTCGGTGCCGCGAGCACCATCTTCTTCGACCCCAGATATACCGGCGCGGTCATGCTGGCTGCGATTTTCGTGGCTGTCGTCATCACGCTGATTCCGCTGCTGCGACGGGGCCGCAGCGTTCCCAGCGACCTATCAGAATAGCTGTACGACGCAAAGTAGTAGTGCCCCCTTTTGTGCCGCCTACCATGTGGTACGTTACTGCCTGAACCCGAAAGACCTCGCGGGTTGCCGGCCCGGCCCATCGGTTTTGAACAAGCTGATCGGCGCCGACAAACGACCGACAAAGGGAGCTACCCCTTGGGTGATTCCACCGCGCACGACGCCCTCCGATACGCTCGTCGGGCACGCACCGACGCATTGTTCGTTGGTGCCAGTTCAATGGAGAACGACTTCCGTGAAAGCGGGATTGAGGTGAAGCAGTGACGACGCCAGCGCAGGACGCGCCGTTGGTGTTCCCCTCCGTGGCATTCCGGCCCGTACGCCTCTTGATCGTCTGCCTCGCACTGACGGCCGTCGCCGTCATCGCCGCCTACTTCACGGGCACCCCACTCTTCGGAGTGTTCTTCGGTGTCGGTCTTGGCCTCGGTTTGCTCAACGCACTCCTCGTCCGCCGAGCCGTCGAGTCCATCACGGCCGAGGACCACCCACTCAAGAAGAAGATGGCCCTCAACTCGATGACCCGTCTGTTGGTCATCACCGCGATCGGGCTGACCATCGCCATCGTGTTCAAGACCAACGGCGGCCTCGGCGTGCTGTTCGGGTTGGCCATCTTCCAAGCGGTACTGGTGATGAGCACCAGCATCCCCGTACTGAGGAAGATCCGCACCAGCGGTCTTGACGTCGCAGAAGTACCCGGATCAGAAGCGAAGGATTGAGCTGAGGGCAATGACAGAGACATTCCTCGCCGCCGAGGGTGGAGCCCCGATTCACGTCGGGACGCACGAGTACGTGTTCGAGTTTCTGGGCATGACCTTCAACGGTGACACCATCATCTCCACGTCGATTGCCGCGGTCATCGTCATCGCGCTGGCGTTCTTCCTGAAGTCCAAGGTCACTTCGACCGGGGTGCCCGGGGGAGTGCAACTCTTCTTCGAGGCCGTGACGATTCAGATGCGCCAGCAGATCGAGGGCGCGATCGGCATGAAGATCGCGCCGTTCGTATTGCCGCTCGCGGTCACCATCTTCGTGTTCATCCTGGTGTCCAACTGGCTGTCGGTACTGCCGGTGCAGTACGGCGGCTCCGACGGCGCCGCAGGCGAGCTGATCAAGGCGCCCGCGTCCGACATCAACTACGTGCTGGCGCTGGCTCTATTCGTGTTCATCTGCTACCACGCCGCGGGCATCTGGCGTCGAGGCGCCTTCGGCCACGTCAAGAAGGTCGTCAAGGGTCACGTCACGCTCCTGGCACCGATCAACATCGTCGAAGAGATCGCCAAGCCAATCTCGTTGTCCTTGCGACTCTTCGGCAACATCTTCGCCGGTGGCATCCTGGTCGCGCTGATCGCGATGTTCCCCTGGTACATCCAGTGGGCACCCAATGCCATCTGGAAGACGTTCGACCTCTTCGTCGGTCTGATCCAGGCGTTCATCTTCGCGCTGCTGACGATCCTGTACTTCAGCCAGTCGATGGAACTGGACCACGAAGACGAGCACCACTAGAAGCCAGCACGACCAGCAAGGCCAACCAGTCCTGGTGGCACGGCCACCAGCTCACAAGGAGGAAATAGGAATGGATGCAAACGCCCTCATCACGGCGGGCGCCCTGATCGGCGGCGGTCTGATCATGGGTGGCGGTGCCATCGGCGCTGGTATCGGTGACGGTATCGCCGGTAACGCGCTGATCTCCGGCATCGCCCGGCAGCCGGAGGCTCAGGGCCGCCTGTTCACCCCGTTCTTCATCACCGTCGGTCTGGTGGAGGCTGCGTACTTCATCAACTTGGCGTTCATGGCGCTGTTCGTCTTCGCCACGCCGGGTCTGCAGTAGTCCGTCGGCATGGGTGAACTCGGGTCGACTGTCCTGGCGGACGGCATCAACATCCTGGCGGCGGAAGAAGAAGGTGGCGGGGGCAGTAACTTCCTGATCCCCAACGGCACCTTCTTCGCCGTGCTGATCATCTTCCTGATCGTGCTCGGCGTGATCACGAAATGGGTTGTGCCCCCGATCAGCAAGGTCCTCGCCGAGCGGGAGGCCATGCTGGCCAAGACGACTGCGGATAGCCGCAAGTCGGCTGAACAGGTCGCTGCCGCACAAGCGGACTACGACGAGGCCATGGCCAGCGCTCGCACAGAGGCGTCGTCGATCCGCGACGAGGCTCGCAACGCCGGTCGTCAGGTGATCGACGAGAAGCGGACCGAGGCCAGCGGTGAGGTCGCCGAGACCGTGCGCGCAGCGGATTCAAAACTGTCCGAACAGCGTTCATCGACGCAATCGCAACTCGAAACGTCCGTGGACGGCCTGTCGGCGACGTTGGCAAGCCGCATCCTCGGCGTCGACGTGAAACCAGGCGGGAGCCGCTAAATGTCGACTTTCATCGGCCAGCTGATCGGGTTCGCGGTCATCGCCTTCATCATCGTGAAGTGGGTCGTCCCCCCCGTGAAGGCCTTGATGCAGAAGCAGCAGGACGCGGTGCGCAACGCGCTCGCCGAAAGCGCCGAGGCGGCCAAGAGACTCGCCGATGCCGACGCCATGCACGCCAAGGCACTCGCGGACGCCGAGGCCGAGTCGTCGAAGGTCACCGACGAGGCGCGTCAGGATTCCGAGCGGATCGCCAGCCAGCTGGAGGAGCAGGCCGGCGTGGAAGCCGAGCGGCTCAAGGCGCAAGGCGCCCAGCAGGTTCAGCTGATGCGTCAACAGCTCATTCGGCAACTGCGCCAGGGCCTCGGAGCGGAGTCAGTCGCCAAGGCCGATGAACTCGTCCGCGCTCACGTCGCCGATCCGGCCGCGCAGGCCGCTACCGTCGATCGTTTTCTCGACGAGCTGGATCAGATGGCTCCGTCGTCCTCGGTCGTCGAGACCAGCGCCTCGGCCAAGCTGCGGTCCTCCAGCCGTGAAGCGCTCCGCGCTCTGACCAACGAGTTCGACGAGGTGGCGGGCAGACTCAGGTCTCCCGGGCTGACCACGCTGGCCGACGAACTCGGATCGGTGGTGACGCTGCTGATCGCCGAGCCCTCGCTGGCCAAGCATCTCGCCGAACCCACGGACGACCCCCAGGCCAAGGTTCGCCTGGTCGACCGCCTCATCTCGGACAAGGTCGACGAGCACACGGCGAAGTTGTTGCGGACGGCGGTGTCTCAGCGCTGGTCCGCCGAGGCCGACCTCGTCGACGGTGTCGAGCACACTGCGCGGCTGGCACTGCTCAAGCGTGCCGAGCTCGAGGACGAGGTCGACGCCGTCGAGGACCAGCTGTTCCGGTTCGGGCGTGTCCTCGATTCACAGCCGCGCCTGAGCGCACTTCTTAGCGACTACACCACCCCCGCCGACGGCCGAGTCGCGTTGCTGGACAAGGTCCTCACCGGACCGGAGGTGAACGCGACGGCTGCGGCTCTGCTGAAGCAGACCATCGGCAACCTGAGAGGCGAACGTGCCGACGAGGCCGTCATCGACCTCGCTGAGCTCGCCGTCGCCCGACGCGGCGAGATCGTCGCACACGTCGTCGCCGCCGCCGATCTCACGGAGGTCCAGCACACCCGGCTCGGCGAGGTTCTCACGCGGATCTACGGGCATCCGGTGTCCGTGCAACTCGACGTCGATCCCGAACTGCTCGGTGGTCTTTCGATCACCGTCGGCGACGAGGTGATCGATGGCTCGATCGCATCCCGGCTGGCGGCCGCCCAGACCCAGCTGCCGGACTGACGAGCGCTCGCGCGAGGAAACGACCGACCCAACCCGACACAGACTCACACCCACATCAAAAGGTAGGAAGACGAAGAATCATGGCAGAGTTGACAATCTCCGCTGCTGACATCGAAGGCGCTGTCGAGGACTACGTATCGTCGTTTTCCGCCGACACCCAGCGTGAAGAGATCGGCACAGTCATCGACGCCGGTGACGGCATCGCCCACGTCGAGGGACTGCCCTCAGTCATGACGCAGGAACTCCTCGAGTTCCCCGGCGGCGTGCTCGGCGTGGCGCTGAACCTCGACGAGCACAGCATCGGCGCCGTCATCCTCGGTGACTTCGCAAAGATCGAGCAGGGCCAGCAGGTCAAGCGCACCGGCGAGGTCCTCTCCGTCCCCGTGGGTGACGCCTTCCTCGGTCGCGTGGTCAACCCGCTCGGTCAGCCGTTGGACGGCCAGGGCGACATCGCCTCTGACAAGCGGCGCGCGCTGGAACTGCAGGCACCGTCGGTGGTGCAGCGTCAGGGCGTCAGCGAGCCGCTGCAGACTGGCATCAAGGCCATCGACGCGATGACCCCGATCGGCCGTGGCCAGCGCCAGCTGATCATCGGCGACCGCAAGACCGGCAAGACCGCCGTCTGCGTCGACACGATCCTGAACCAGCGCGAGGCATGGGAGACCGGAGACCCCAAGCAGCAGGTGCGCTGCGTGTACGTCGCGATCGGCCAGAAGGGCACCACGATCGCCAGCGTCAAGCGCGCCCTCGAAGACGGCGGCGCGATGGAGTACACCACCATCGTCGCGGCGCCGGCATCCGACCCCGCCGGCTTCAAGTGGCTTGCGCCCTACACGGGTTCGGCCATCGGCCAGAACTGGATGTACGACGGCAAGCACGTTCTCATCGTCTTCGACGACCTCTCCAAGCAGGCCGACGCCTACCGCGCGATCTCACTGCTGCTGCGCCGCCCGCCGGGCCGCGAAGCCTTCCCCGGTGACGTGTTCTACCTGCACTCGCGGCTCCTGGAGCGTTGCGCGAAGCTGTCCGACGAACTGGGCGGTGGCTCGATGACCGGTCTGCCGATCATCGAGACCAAGGCCAACGACATCTCGGCGTTCATCCCGACCAACGTCATCTCGATCACCGACGGGCAGTGCTTCCTGGAGTCCGACCTGTTCAACCAGGGTGTGCGACCGGCCATCAACGTCGGTGTGTCGGTATCGCGAGTCGGTGGTGCCGCCCAGATCAAGGCCATGAAAGAGGTCGCGGGAAGTCTCCGCTTGGACTTGTCGCAGTACCGTGAGCTCGAGGCGTTCGCCGCGTTCGCTTCCGATCTGGACCCGACGTCGAAGGCTCAGCTGGAGCGCGGCGTGCGTCTAGTGGAGCTGCTCAAGCAGCCGCAGTACAGCCCGCTGTCCGTCGACGAGCAGGTCATCGCGATCTTCCTCGGTACCAAGGGCCACCTGGATTCGGTTCCCGCCGAGGACGTTCAGCGTTTCGAGGCCGAGTTCCTCGAGCACGTCAAGGCCAGCCACGAGGACGTCCTCAAGGACATTCGCGAGACCAAGAAGCTTCCCGAGGACGCCGAGGAGAAGCTGACCGGAATCGTCAACGACTTCAAGAAGGGGTTTGCCGCCACTGACGGCAGCTCCGTCGTGGTCAACGAGGCCGAGACCGAGGCGATGGACGAAGAGGACGTCGAGAAGGAATCGGTCAAGGTCCGCAAGCCGGCACCGAAGAAGTAGGTAGGCAAACCCATGGCAGCCACACTGCGCGAATTGCGAGGCCGCATCCGCTCCGCCGGGTCGATCAAGAAGATCACCAAGGCCCAGGAGCTGATCGCGACGTCGCGAATCGCCAAGGCGCAGGCCCGAGTCCGAGCGGCTCGGCCCTACTCAGAAGAGATCACGAACATGCTCACCGAGCTTGCGAGTGCCAGCGCGCTGGACCATCCGCTGCTCGTCGAGCGGGAGTCGCCCAAGCGCGCGGCTGTCCTCGTGGTGTCCTCGGACCGCGGGCTCTGCGGTGCCTACAACGCCAACGTGCTGCGCCAGTCCGAGGAACTCTTCGCGCTGCTTCGCGAAGAGGGCAAGGAACCGGTGATCTACGCCGTCGGGCGGAAGGCACTGGGTTACTACAGATTCCGGCAGCGTGAGGTGAAGGAGTCGTGGACGGGGTTCTCCGAGCGTCCGACCTACGAGCAGGCCCGCGAGATCGCGGACACGCTCGTCGCATCCTTCATGGAGGGTGTCGACGACGAGTCTGACGACGCAGGCACGGACGGCATCCTGGGTGTCGACGAGATCCACATCGTGTTCACTGAGTTCCGGTCGATGCTCTCGCAGTCGGCCGTCGCTCGCCGCGCCGCCCCGATGGTGGTCGAGTACGTGGGGGACGAGGAGCCGGAAGAGGGTCCGCGCACGCTCTTCTCGTTCGAGCCGAACGCCGAGAACCTGTTCGACGCGCTGCTCCCGCGGTATATCGCGACGCGCGTCTACTCGGCTCTGCTCGAAGCCGCCGCGTCCGAGTCGGCGTCACGACGGCGCGCGATGAAGTCCGCCACGGACAACGCCGACGATCTGATCAAGGCGCTGACGCTGGAGGCCAACCGCGAGCGCCAAGCCCAGATCACTCAGGAAATCAGCGAGATCGTCGGTGGCGCCAACGCGCTCGCCGACGCCAAGTAGCCCTCACATCCGGAAGCGAAGAGAAGCGAAGAGAAAATGACTGCCACCGCAGAAGGTACCAAGACCGCAGGCCGCGTGGTCCGCATCACGGGCCCGGTCGTCGACATCGAGTTCCCGCGTGGTTCGGTGCCGGAGCTGTTCAACGCCCTGCACGCTGACATCACCTACGAAGAGATGGCCAAGACGCTGACTCTCGAGGTCGCCCAGCACCTCGGTGACAACCTGGTGCGCACCATCTCGATGCAGCCCACCGATGGCCTGGTCCGCGGCGTCGAGGTCACCGACACCGGCAAGTCGATCTCGGTACCCGTTGGTGATGGCGTCAAGGGGCACGTGTTCAACGCCCTCGGTGACTGCCTCGATGATCCCGGCTACGGCAAGGACTTCGACCACTGGTCGATCCACCGCAAGCCACCGCCATTCGCGGAGCTCGAGCCCAAGACCGAGATGCTCGAAACCGGTCTGAAGGTCGTCGACCTGCTCACCCCGTACGTGCGAGGCGGAAAGATCGCCCTGTTCGGCGGTGCAGGCGTCGGTAAGACCGTGCTCATCCAGGAGATGATCAACCGCATCGCCCGAAACTTCGGCGGCACTTCGGTGTTCGCCGGCGTCGGCGAGCGCACCCGTGAGGGCAACGACCTCTGGGTCGAGCTGGCCGATGCCAACGTGCTGAAGGACACCGCCCTGGTGTTCGGTCAGATGGACGAGCCGCCCGGCACCCGTATGCGCGTCGCGCTGTCCGCGCTGACCATGGCGGAGTACTTCCGTGATGAGCAGAACCAGGACGTGTTGTTGTTCATCGACAACATCTTCCGCTTCACGCAGGCTGGCTCCGAGGTGTCGACGCTTCTCGGTCGCATGCCGTCCGCGGTGGGCTACCAGCCGACGCTGGCCGACGAGATGGGCGAGCTCCAGGAGCGCATCACCTCGACGCGTGGCCGGTCGATCACCTCGATGCAAGCCGTGTACGTGCCCGCCGACGACTACACCGACCCGGCGCCCGCCACCACGTTCGCCCACCTCGACGCGACCACCGAGCTTTCCCGCGCGGTGTTCTCGAAGGGCATCTTCCCCGCCGTGGATCCGCTGGCGTCGAGCTCGACGATCCTGCACCCCAGCGTC
>NZ_JBEVLO010000437.1:0-6298 GCF_040509115.1 Mycobacterium sp.
CCTAACGGGGGCTGCGACGGGCGGAAGTGCTCTACCGGAGGGTCTTCCGCGCGGCGTGGGTTTCCGGGGGCGGCCTCCGCCCCCGCGCCACGCTATCGCGGAATGAACGCCGTCGACTTCGAGTGCGCACCGCCGCCAACCCGCGTCGGGCGGCTCCTACTCGTCCCCATGCACATCACCAGCCTGAACGCCGTCGTCAGGATCGACGCGAGAGGCTCGGACGCCGTCGTCGACGCGACGATGGTCTACGAGGTCGGTCCGACCACCGGACATCCGTTCTTCGATCTGCGCCAGAAGGTCGACCGCTGCTGGCTCGACGGAGCCCCCGTCCATCCGACTGACGTTGCCCCACACGACGTCGGCGAACCCGGCCAGTACAGCTCGGTGAGGGTGATGGCTGCGGCGCAGCAGGCCCGCTCGGCCCATACCGTGCGGTTCGTCTACCGGTTGGCGACACCGCGGTCCGATCTCGGGGGTGCGTACCCACCGGTGTTGTCGTTCTGCGCTGGGCCGCGGGTCCGCTGGTCGTTCGGGTTGGCCGACCTGTACGCGGGCCGTTATCTGGAATCGTGGTTCCCGGCAAATCTTCCGTTCGACCACTTCCCCTTCACGCTGGGCCTCACGGTCACCGGTACGGACGTTCCGCACACCCTGACCACGAACGGCGGTGTCACGGTCACCGAGACGAACCGGTGGACGGTCACGTTTCCGGCGTGGTTCACCGCCATGTCGCCGCTGCTCGAGCTGCACGCCGCGGACCACGTCCAGATGGCTTCGGCGACCGCCGCACTGCCGATCTCCGGGCGGGCGATCACCATCACGGCGGTCAAGTTCGCGGGCGACGATGCGAACCTGGCGACGCTCCCGCCCCGGATCGGGCGACTGCTCGCCGAGCAGGAGCGCCGGTACGGAGCGTTCACCGGAGACTCGTATGTGTGCCTTCTTCACGGGGCAGCCGGCGGCATGGAGTACGCGCACGCCACGACGACGTCCGAATCTGCGTTGCACCACGAGGTCATCCACTCGTGGTTCGGCCGTGGGGTCACCCCGGCGTCGTCTGCGGACGGCTGGTGGGACGAGGGCTTCACCCGCTATCTCGAGACCGGGCAGACGGCCGAGGCACTCGACTTCTCGGCTCCCCCGGTCGAATTATGTTCGCGCAGAACACTTCAACGAACCACGGACCGACGCTCGTACGAGGTCGGGAGCATGGTGTTCCGCGGCATAGCCGCAATCGTCGGGCGCGACCGACTGCTGGAGTCGATGCGGGAACTGTACGACGCGCGGCGTAAGAGGTCGATCTCGACCGCGGCGCTCGAGGCGCACCTCATCACCTCGACCGGCGCGGTGGAACTGGCCGACGTCTTTCACCGGTTCGTCTACGGATTCGAGGGTCCGCGTCCGACTGCGCAATGACGGCGACGCCGTCCCGCCTCACCTCGTCGCCAGCGCCGAATGTGCCTTGGCACCAACCCGTCCGAGAAGTTCCGCAGACGGCCGCACACCCAATTCACCCCACAACATCGCGGCGAACGCGTCGAACTGCCTGCGAGCCTCGACGACGTTGCCCTCGCAGAGATGAGCTTCGATCAGAGCGCTCTGCGCCGTCTCGCGAAGCGGTTCCTCGGCGACCACCATGAGCATCACGTCGATCGCGTCCGGATACCGCCCCTGATCCGCCAGGCGACGTCCGGATGTCTCCAGTGCGTGAAGTCTCAACTGCCGCAACTGTTCGCGTGCCAACAGAAGCCAGGTCTCATCCCACCCGGGAAGCAACTCGCAGCTTCTGGCCATCAGGTGCGCCCGTTCTTGCGCGCAGTCGCCGGGCTCGACAAGCAGCCGTTCGGCATGGCGCCGGTACTCGTGTACGTCGACGGCGACCCCGTCGCCGAGCATCAGTCGGTCGTGTTCCCCGGTCAGTAGCGCAGGGCATTCACGCCGGATTCGCCACAGCGCGGTTCGCAGGCTGGCCCGGGATCGCTCGGCCGACGAATCGGGCCAGAGGCGCTCGGCCAGGATGCCGCGATCGCAGTCCTCCTCGGCGGCCTTGTCCAGACAGAGATACGCCAACACCCTCCTGGAGTGCTTCGGCATCGCGACGCGGCGGCCACCGACACGCACACTGAAGCCACCCAACAGGCACACCAGTGGCACGTCGTCGACATCCTCGCAGGACGCCCGAATCGTCCGAGCGGACATGACTCCCCCTCCATGCGTTCGGAAACTCTCACCGAATGCCGTCAGCATCGACGCCGGGCACTATGGATCCGTCAACGATGCGTCAACGCCACGAAATGTTGACGCCGCAGGTACGTCGCGTCGTCACAGTGTGGGGGTGACAGCCGACACCAGCAGAGTGGTCGTCGTGCGGGCCTGGCTCGACACGCACCGAATCATCGTTCGGGTCCTCGCCGGCGCCAGCCACTCCAAACCCACCGACGAGTGGGTCTTCGCCGACATCGACGAGGCGTGCGGGCAGGTTGCCGACGTTCTGCGTGAACTCGTTGCAGACCAGCGTCGTTCGGCGAATCCCGGCCCGAGCGCGACTTGGATACAGACCATTGACGCCTCCGCACATCCCGACCCACGACAGTGACGTCAGCGCTATCAGTTGCGGAGGTGGACAGGTGACAATCGAGTCGTACGCAGCGTCTCCCACGGATACGGAGACCATCAGCTCGCCGTTCGCGGCGATGTCCTACGTCGAGGCGCCGGTACCCGACACAGAGGCCCCCGCCGATTACGGCGAAGCGCCGTTCGACGGTTTCTACGCCACGGAATCGCCCTTCGGGGAGGACGTCCACACCGAAGCCGACGACGAGTCCGAAGAGGCAACCGACTTCCTCGAGGCCATCCACGACGAAGACTTCGACGACGCGCTGGAACAGTTGCTCAACGAGGGCGCCGCGCACGTACTGGCCGACGCGCAGCAGTGGGCCGCGCCGCCCTCGGAGGCGGAGGCTCGCGAAGCCGTCGAACAGTGGATCGCACCGCTCGCGTCCGAGTGGGGACGCGCGATCGACGGACTTGGCGCCGGGTTGGAGAGCGCGGACCTGCACGGCATCGCCGAGCAGGAGCTCGACGAGCTGCTCGACGCCCTGGAGTCACCGGCCGGCTTCGACTCCGAGGCGTTCGACAACTTCCTGACCACGCTGGTGGGCAAGGCAAAGGCATTCATCAAGAAGAAGGTCGGTCAGGCCGTCAAGTTCGCGAAGAACCCCGTCAAGGGCGTGCTCGACGCGGCCAAGACGGGTCTACAGACGATCAAGAGCGGCGTGTCGGCAATCGGCAAGCACTTGATCGGGCCGTTGTTGGCTCGGCTCAAGAAGGCTGGGCTCGAGCTGCTGAAGGGCGTTGCAGCGAAGCTGATGTTGCCGCTGTCGCGCATCTTGCCCGCGTCGGTGCGGCCGCTGCTGCCCATCGTGATGAAGAAGCTGGGCGTCGGCGAAGCCGCGGACGACGAGAGCGACGAAGCCACGTCCGACGAATTGGGCACGGCCGCAGAGCTGGCGCACGAATTCGACGATCGACTGCTGTCGCTCTACCTGGCCGGCGACTCCGAGGCCGACGACGAATTCGACGAATCGTACGACCAGGAGCTGGGCCCCGACGTCGTCGCCGAGCTCGACGACGCGCGCGCCCGACTTGCCACTGCCCTGAGCGAGCACACCAGTTCCGAACCTCCGGTCGCCGAGATCGAGCAGTTCATCCCCGCCGTGCTGGCCATTCGACCGCTGCTGAAGCTCGGGCTGACGGTCACGGGGGCGCGCGAGAAGCTGATCAATCTGATCGCCGGACCCCTGGCCAAACTGATCAAGGGGATGATCGGTCCCGAGGCCTCGAACACCATCGCCAAGGCCGCAGGCCAAGAGCCATCGCGGATGATCGCCCGAGCAGCGGTGAACGTCGGATTCACCGCACTCGGCTTGGAAAGCACGCCAGGACAGGACGAATCAGTGGCGGGCGAGGCACTCGCCTCGGCCATCGAGAACACGATCCTCGAAGTCGCCGACGAGCTCGACGAGGCGGCCGCCGCCGATCCGCTGCAAGTCAGCGCGGCCGTGCAAAAGGCCTTCGCGGAGTCTGCGGCCGCGTACCTGCCCGACCGCCTCTTGCGGGCCGATCTGCCCGAACGGGAAACCGCCGAAGAGGGTGGCTTCTGGGTCATGATGCCCCGATCGAATCGACCCAGGTACCGATTCCGCAAGTACACCAGGGTCTTTGCGGTGCCTATCCCCCGCCAGGTGGCGCGCAACGTCCGCTGGTCCGATGGCGGCACCCTGGAGTCCTACCTGCTGGACCGAGGCGTGCAACAGTGGCCGGTTCAAGCCGAGATCGACCTCTACGAGACGATGCCGGGAACCCTGCCTGGACATTTCACCCGGGATGAGACCCTTCCCGCCGACGAACATCCCGCCGCCGACGAGTACCAGCCGTTGACCGCGCGCACAGCAGGTGTCCTGCTCGGGGAGCCCGCGCTGGGTCGTGGCCGCAGGCCCGGTGTGCGGGCAGGGGCCTACCGCCCGGCGCCGCGTCAGCGTTACTACCGGGTGCGGGTGGCTCGACTGCCCGCTCGCCGTTCCCGTCGGCCCCGACGTGTGCTGAGCGTGCGCTGGGATCCGACGACCAAGCGGATGAAGATCGCGATCCGACTGTCGGAACGCGGTGCGCGGGCGCTCCAGGCCCGGCTGCAACGAGCCGCACCGTCGGGCCAGCGCGACCTTCCCGGCGTGTTGAACTCTCTTCGCCAGATTGCCTTGCCGCGCCTGAAGTATCGGATCGCACGACGGCTGGTCAATTCGTCGGTCGTGAACGACCCGACGGCGGCGGCACAGCTCGCCGCAGCGATGGCGACGGCCACGTCGACGGGCCTCGCGACGTTCCTGACGCAACGCGGTGCGCAGCTGGCCGCCGCGGTGGCCGATCCGGCCGACGGCATCACGATCACCGTGACGTTCGAAGGCGTCGGTTCGAGCCCGTCCCAACTGACGGCGCCGGCCGTCACCGTCGCACCAGGGATGGTGCGATGACCATTGACTTCTCCACCGAGGCAGCCGCTCTCGGCACCGAGGCCCGCCACTGGCGACGCGCGTGCGCGGCGCTCGGCGACCTCGACGTCGGCGCCTCGTCGACCGCGTGGAAGGAACTCGAGTCATACCTCGGGGAGAGTGTGCGCAAGAGCTTGACGGCGCAGGCCAAACGTCTTACTGCGCAGGCCGACCGGGTGCTGTTCGCATTGGAAGCGGCCCAGACCCCCGGTGATCTCGCGACTGCGCGCACGGAGTTGCTGGCACTGCGGCGCCGATACACACGCGCCGAGGCGATCGTCGACTTCTACTCCGAGGCGGTCAACACGCGGACGAGTCCGCGGATAGCGGCGGTCCTGCGGGGCCTCGACGCGCTCGCGGTGCACAGCATGGACGTGGTGTTGCGACCGCTGGGCATCGAATCTCCACCCGTACTGACGTACCTGGACAAGGGCATGGGCGCATCCATCATGCGGGCAGGCGCGCGCCTATGGGATGCCTCCCTGTCACCAGCCGCCGCGATCAAGATCACCCGCCACAACCTGTGGCAACCGACGTCCTTGATACACGAAACGGGGCACCAGGTAGCACATTTGACCGGCTGGGCGGTCGAGCTCGCCGCCGCGCTGCGGACGGCTCTGGCACCGCACGACCCGCTGGCCGCCGAGGCGTGGCACAGTTGGGCCAGCGAGGTCGCCGCCGACGTGTACGCCTTCGCGCTGCTCGGGTACGCCCCCGTCCCGGCCCTCGCCACGGTCGTGGACGGCCCGGCCCGCACGGTGTTTCGGATGCTCATCGGCGACCCGCACCCGCTCGGGATGCTTCGCGTTCAGTTCAACGTCGCGCTGTGCCGGTCCTGGTTCGGCCCCGGCCCCTGGGACGCGCTCGGTGAGCGGTGGTTGGCGAGATATCCACTGGCGCAGGCGCCTTCGGAGGCCTCCGAAGTGATCCGGGCGAGCGTGCCGCTGTTGCCCACCATCGTCGACGTGTGTACGCGGGTTCCGATGAACGCCTTCCACGGGGCCGCGCTCTCGACGCTCGCCGACCCACGCCGCGTGGCGCCGGCGGAACTCAACCGGCTCGCCGAACGCGCAGGCGCCTCCCTGTACACGTCGAGCTACCTGCAACGGCAGGAACCGATGCGAATCCTGGCCCTCACCGTGCTGCGCGGGCTGGACTCGAAGACAGCACCCATCGAGATGGAGACGTGGCTGCGGCGCGTCGGCGGCGACCGATCGATCGCGGCGTAGGAAGACAGGAGCGAAGCAATG
>NZ_JBEVLO010000438.1:0-7467 GCF_040509115.1 Mycobacterium sp.
ACGCGACGGCCAAGAGGTCACCGGGACGCAGGTCCGCGGGGAGCAGCACGTCGCGCGCGAGCTCGTCGCCCGCTTCGCAATGGCGGCCCACCAGGGTCATCGGAGCGACCGGGCCGACGGCGTGTCGGTTCGCGAGCGCCACACTGTATTTCGCGTCGTACAGGGCGACTCGCGGGTTGTCGCTCATCCCGCCGTCGACGGCCACGAACGTCCGACCGCCGGGCCGGGTCTTCAGCGTCACGACGCGGTACAGCGTGACACCGGCGCGGGCGCTGATGGCCCGCCCCGGTTCGACCACGATGTTCGGGCGCGGGAAGCACTCGGCCGCGCAAGACTCCTCCAGCGTGCGGCTGACCGTTGCCCAAAGGGCACCCAGGTCGAGTTCGGGTTCACCTGTCAGATATGGCACGCCGTGCCCGCCGCCGATGTTGAGTTCGCCTAGTGTCACACCGTGACGGGCCCGGATGTCGGCCAGCGCGGGCACGAGACGACGGATCGCCTGGCCGTAGAGCGCCTGGTCGGTAATCTGCGAGCCGAGATGGCAATGCAGGCCCACCAACGTCAACAACTCGTGCGCGGATATTCGGGCGACCGCTTCGTTGAAAGGCCCGTCGTCCAACGTGAAGCCAAACTTCTGGTCTGCCACTCCGGTGTTCACGGCGCGGTGGCCATGAATGTCGATGTCGGGGGTCACCCGCAGCAACACCTGCTGCGGGTGACGCACCAGCGCCGCGAGGTGAGAGATCTCGGTCAGGGAGTCGACGACGATTCGGCCCACTCCGGCCGTCGTCGCTTCCCGTAGCTCGTCGACCGTCTTCGCATTGCCGTGCATCACGATCCGAGCCGGATCCACCCCGGCGGCCAACGCGATCGCCAACTCGCCTGCCGAACACACGTCAAGGCCCAGGCCTTCCTCTGTCACCCACCGGGCCACGGTCGTCGTCAGGAGCGATTTGCCCGCATAGACCACGCGAACTCCGGGCAATGCCGAACGGTAGTGCTGGATTCGGGCGCGAAAGTCGGCCTCGTCGATGACGTAGGAGGGGGTGCCGAACTGGTCGGCGATGTCCGTCAGTGAAACCCCGCCGACCCACAACCGTCCCCCGCAGTCCACGGTGCTCGTCGACGGCCAGACGGCCCGATCGATGCGGTCTTGGCTGACGTGCGACGACGTGGGCAGGTGATCGAGAAGGGTCATCGGTCGAGAATGCCTGCGGGGTCGAGCCTTCCGCCCCAAACTTGACGTTCCCCTAACAGCTGGGGCGTGATCCCTAACGCAAAACCACCGGCGAACCCGGCACCGCCATCGGGGCGAGAACTCACGAGCACGGCATGCATCGCCTGGTCTCGATTGCGGTCTCCAACGGTCTCGTTGCCATACGTCAAGACGGTGTCAAACTTCCTCGGCCCGGCGTCAAGAGTTCGTCATGGCTCGGGTTTCTCGGTCCGGCAGAGCGTAGGAGTTGAGTACACGGCAGAATGCGGCCCAGCCAGGAGTGTGTCCGGTGACCATCTTCGACGTCTCTCATCCCGCGCTCGACGCGGAGATCTCGCCGGCTGACCACGCGCACCAGGATCGATCCCGACTGCGCCGAGCCAGTCGATCGAGCTCTCCGATGCGGGATGTCCTAGGTCATTACCGTGCCTACCGGGCGGCGTTTCCAACTGCCGCGATCTCCTGCGCCGGTCAGGCCCTTTGGCAGCCGGAGGTTGCGGCGGGGGTGAAGAAGCGGGGGTACTCGGTGGACGTGCATTCCTGCGACGAGCTCGACGTCGCCGTGTCCGCGGGTATCCCGGTATCGCGAATCGTCGTGCACGACGACGGGATCACTGCCGCCCCGATCCGGCGTGCCGTCGGCGCGGGGGTCGGCGGACTGGTCCTCCGCTGTTGTCAACAGGTGGGTGTCGTTTCGGCCTGCGGCGGCCGGCCCCCACTGATCCTGGTAGACATTTCAGCCGACTGCGCGGACGCTACGATCGCCGCGGTGCTGGGCCGTCCACAACTCAATCTCATTGGGTTGCAGGCCCGATTGTCCTCAGGAGCACATCGGTGGGCATGCGCCGAGACGGTCACTGAAGTGATCGCGCTAATGGCCCACGTGCGCCGCGAGCACGGCGTCATCCTGGCCCGAGTCAGTCTGGTCGGTGGAGAGGTCATGGCCGACTGCGCCGCTACGACGAGCGTCCTGCGTGAATTGGCCAACGAGCTCGACGACGCATTCGACGACGCGTGCGCCCGCTATCGCTTTCCGCGGCCCGCGTTGATGCTCGCGCCGCGGTACTGGCCCTAACGGGCGGCCGGGTGGCCAGGCTTTCCACGTGCCCACCCAGTGACGTCGCCCGGTGACCGCCCGTGCCAGCTGACAGCCGCGCATCTCACTGTTGGAAGCGGTAGCCCATTCCGGCTTCGGTGATCAGGTGTCTCGGGTGCGACGGGTCGTCTTCGAGTTTGCGCCGCAGTTGCGCCAGATAGACTCGTAAATAGTGCGTTTGGCTGCCGTGGCTGGGCCCCCACACCTTGCTCAGCAATTCTTCCTGTCCGACCAGTTTGCCCGGGTTGCGGACGAGGAACTCCAGCATGCCCCATTCGGTCGGCGTCAAGTGCACGTGGACGCCCCTTCGGGTCACTCTCTTGGCGGCAAGGTCGACGCTGAAGGCGGCGGTGTGCACGACGGGCTCGGCGGCGTCCGAGGCCGCCGTCGCTCCGCGGCGGACCGCGGCGCGCAGCCGGGCCAGGAATTCGTCCATGCTGAACGGCTTCGTGACGTAATCGTCGGCACCGGCATCGAGTGCCTCGACCTTCTGGGCGGGGTCGATCCGCGCGGAGAGCACGATGACCGGCGCGGTCATCCAGCCCCGCAGCCCCTCCAGCACGTCCATGCCCGACATGTCGGGTAGGCCGAGGTCGAGGACGACCACGTCGGGGCGCCCCTCGGCGGCCGCACACAGCGCGGCTGCGCCGGTCGCGGCGGTGGTGACGTCGTAGCCCCGGACGGACAGGTTGATGCGCAGTGCGCGGAGGATCTGTGGCTCGTCATCGATCACCAGGACCGTCGTCTTGGCCGGAGCCTGCGCAGACGTCACGGGTCGTTCTTCGTCGGCGCGGCGACATCGATGGCGACGGTCGAGCCGCCGCCGGGTGTGCCGGTTTGGTACGCGTCGCCCAGGTGCGGGGGCGCTACTCCGGCCAGGTCGTCACCGTGGGACATCGTGCGCCGCAACGCCTCTGGCGGGCCCGACCGACATCGGATACGTCGACCGCCGTCGTCACGGTGTCCAACGCCCTTGCCGCCGCCGCCGCCGCCCCGTCTCGTCAAGTCGTCGTTCACCAACGCGATCCAACCCCGGCCAACGGACGGTTCGGCGGGTTCTGACGATTCCTTGATGCAATGCGCGTGCGTCTTGACGGCGACTTGACGGCAGGCGGTGCCCAAGCCCGTCAACAGATGATCAGCGACCGGCGCTCCCGCCACGAACGTTGAGCCGCCCGGAGTTGTTCACTGCTGAAGGGCAAGTCGCGGGCGACGGCAGATGTAGCTGAAGGCAGGTGGTGTGTTCTGCCACACCATTCGGCTGACCTGGACCTCGTCGAAGGTCCGCTCGAGCGCACGACGGAAGGCGCGGGCGCTGCGCAGCGGCTTCGCATGTGCGTAGGCAAAGGTCGTGAAGACACCATTGACGCCGATGGCCTGTGCAACCTGCTGCAGAATGTGTTGCTGGCGCTCGGAGTCGAACAACGACCAAGGCAGGCCGCTGATCACCGCTGTGGCTCGGTGGATCTCGCGTTCCGCGAGGAGCTCGCCGAGCTCGCGCGCGTCTCCAGTGATGACTTCCACGCCTGCCTGATGTCGGCGCAGAAACGCGGCCATCTCGGGGTCGAGTTCCACGGCGAGATGGCGTGCGCCCGGGGAGAGCCTCGCGGTGATCGCGGAACTCACAGCTCCTGTACCGGGCCCTAGTTCGACGACCACCGGTTCGCCGCCGGTCGGCACGATCGAGGCGAGCACCGCGGCCAATCGGGCCGAGCTCGGAGCGATCGCCCCGATGCGGTGAGGATTGCGAAGGGCTGCGAGAAGGAACGTCCGCAGGGCCCCAGCGCGAGGCGCGCGTCGTTCATCGGGCCGTACTGCCGACCGCTCGGCATTCACGTTGACTCACTGTCGAATACGAACGGAGACATGCTGATCCCATGCTGGTCGGCGAATAGTGATAGGCGAGTGACGTCCCAAGGTAGCCGATTTCGGGGTGGCGCTCACTCTGGAGAAGTCTCACAGTGCGAACGACCGACCGGTAGGACCGGGCCATCCGGGGAGCGGCCGTACCCCGATACGTTGCGGGCTCACCGGTCTCCGCGGCCCCCGGGCGGGGCCGGACGCATACCCACGGTCTGATGATCCCTGGTTCGGACCTGGGACCGCGGGGACAATCGGGAGATGGATCAAGGGCAGTTGGCCGATTTCTTGCGTAGCCGACGGGAAGCGTTGTCACCCGAGGATGTGGGTCTACCGCCAGGGGCTCGGCGGAGGACCGCCGGTTTGCGCCGCGAGGAGGTCGCCGCGTTGGCGCTGATCTCGACCGACTACTACAGCCGGATGGAGCAGCAGCGCGGACCGCAGCCGTCGTCGGAGGTGCTGGCCTCATTGGCCCGGGCGCTGCGGTTGTCGCTGGACGAGCGCGATCACCTGTTCCGACTGGCGGGGCACAACGCGCCGGCACGCACGCATGGCGGCGACCATGTGAGCCCGGCAACGATGCGGATCCTGGACCGACTGCAGGACACACCGGCACAGGTGATGTCGGCGGTGGGGGAGACACTGGTGCAGACCCCCGCCGCCCGGGCGCTGTTGGGAGATGAAACGGCCCATCAGGGCTTGGCGCGCAGCGTGCTATATCGGTGGTTCACCGACGCCGATGCCCGGGCTGTGTACCCGGTGGAGGACCACGCGACCGTCGGTCGGTCGTTCGTTGCCGGCGCTCGGGTGGCCTACGCGCGTGACGGTGCCCGTTCGCGCGCAGCCCAGATAGTGGATGCGCTACTGGAATGCAGCCCGGAATTCGCCGAGGTGTGGAAGCAGCACGATGTCACGCAGGCTCAGGAACTCACCAAACGCATTGCGCATCCACGGCTGGGCGTGCTGGAAGTCCAGTGTCAGGCCCTCTACGACGTAACGCAGTTGCACACGCTTCTGGTCTTCACGGCCGAACCCGGCTCCCCCAGCCACGCCAAACTCACGGCGCTGGGCGCGGACCCTCAGTCCTACCTTCGCGATCATCCTGACCATGCGCTGCATGGATCTAGCTGAATCGATGATTCGTCAGACGGCGCTGCTCGCCGACGACCCGCATGATCCTCAGGAGCCGTTTCGGAAGCCGCGCAGGGTAGTTTCCAGATGGCGACGCCACAGTTCGCGGCCTCGGCGGTCCGGGTCGTTTCGCTCCGAATGAATGACCCCACGCAGTGCCCAAACGGCAGCGGTGATGTCATCGGGGGTGACGTCGTCGCGTACCGATCCTGCCCGCTGGGCGCTTCTGAGTAACTGCGTGGAGAGTTCACGCAGGTGCTCGACGAGCTGTACGGGCGCGAGTTCTCCCCACATCGGGGCGGAAAGGCCGCCCTTGTCTGCGAGTTCCACGCCGACAGTCTGGAGGAACACCTCAAGGCCGACGCTTGGCGGCGCCTGAGCAGCGGTCTCGGCTGCGTCGATCAACCGTCGAAAGAATCCGGTGAGGACTTCCTGGACCAGCGCGTCCTTGTTGGCGAACCGGCGATACAGCGTCGCGGGGGCTACCGCGGCCGCCTTGGCGACGTCGTCAAGGGTGGCAGCCGGTCCCCGTTCGGCGAACACGTCTTCGGCCGCACTGACGAGCCGTTCGCGGTTGATGGCGGCGTCACGGCGCATCGGGTCGGCCTCCCTCCTGGCCCGGTCATCCGGGAATGATTTGTCAGGCTTGCCGGTTCAGCTTTGTGAGAGTTTAACTCTCAGATAGGTGAGAGGCGGTCAGACGTACCCATCGGCCGCGTACAGCGCACCGTCGCGAAGCGAAGTGGAGGAAGAACGTGAGCAAGGTCTGGTTCGTCACGGGGTCGACACGCGGGTTCGGGCGCGAACTGGTCCGCGCCGTACTGGAGGCCGGTGACACCGTCGCCGCGACCGCCCGGCATCCCGAACAGCTTGCCGACCTGGCCGAGAACTACGGGGATCGCATCCTGCCGTTGGCACTCGACGTCACCGACGCCGACGCCGCGAACGCGGCAATCGTGGCCACTCGCGCTCGGTTCGGCCGGATCGACGTCGTCGTCAACAACGCTGGCTACGCCAATGTCGCGCCGATCGAGACTGGCGACGACGAGGACTTCCGCGCACAGTTCGAGACCAACTTCTGGGGCGTCTACAACGTGTCGAAGGCCGCCATCCCGGTGCTGCGAGAACAGCAGGGCGGCTTGATCATTCAATTCTCGTCGATGGGCGGGCGGGTCGGCGGATCAGCAGGCATCGCCTCCTATCAGGCGGCGAAGTTCGCGATCGACGGTTTCTCCCGCGTCCTGCAGACGGAGACGGCGCCGTTCGGCATCAAGGTACTGGTCGTCGAACCGAGCGGATTCGCCACCGACTGGGCCGGTTCGTCCATGAAAGTCGCCGACATCCCGGGCTTCTACGCCGACACCGTTGGCGCGATGAACACCGTGCGCACCAGCGATGCCGTCAGCGCAGGCGACCCGGCCCGCGCCGCAGACATTCTGGTCCGCATGTCACGACGCACCCACCTGCCCTACCACCTGCCGCTCGGCGTCAATGCCGTCGAAGGCTCGATACGCCAGGACGAAGCCCTGCTCGCCGAGGATCGCAAGTGGGCCGCGGTCGGCAAGTCGGCCGATTTCGCCGAACCCCACCCCGTCGACTTCCCCGCGGATCGGTGACGGCGGACGCAGCGACCGGGCCAGCCCAGGGACCGTACGTCCCTGGCAACACGGCGATTAGACCCGCAAGCCGCCGTCCACGCGCAGTACCGCGCCCGTGACGTAGGACGCCCGGTCGCTGAGCAACCACAAGGCGGCTTCGGCGATCTCCGTGGGATCTGCGCCGCGCCGCAGCGGTGTGGCGGCGGCCAGCTGGTCGATGACCCCAGGGCTCTCGGCGTCCCAGTCCAGCATCATCTCGGTGAGCGTCGACCCTGGCGTGATCGCGTTGACGCGGATGCCTTCGGGTCCGTACGTGGCGGCCGCGGACTCGGTGAGGCTGTTGACCGCCCGCTTGGTGGCTGCGTACGCAGGCGACGTTGGCCGACGACCCGGAGACGGCGGCGCTCAACGCCGAATTGCGTTCGGGCAGTGGCAGCTTCGAGAACGTGTGGAACGACCACGACGTGGTGTCACGGGAGATGACGCGCAAGACGTTCGAGCACCCCGTGGTCGGGCCGGTGACGGTGAACTGCGATTCGCTCGACATCGCAGACCGTGATCAACGC